>DASUXS010000090.1:0-5079 GCA_036377855.1 Moraxellaceae bacterium | reverse complement strand
CAACACCTCGGCCGGCTCGCCGGGCTGGTCGCAGGATGTTTTTTCCTACCAAGGCAAGTGGTACCTCATCCAGCGCCCTGCGGCGGGCCCTTTGAATCCCCGCCCGGAGGACCAGAATCCGCCGACCTTCCTGGGCAACACACCGCAGCACCAGATCGCCTACCAGCTCCTGCTGTCCGATGAAAAAACAAAAGCCTGCGGCTCACGCAAAGGCGCCTGCCTGAGCGAGGCCTCCTATATCGGCGGCAAGATAGGCAGCGACCGGAAGATCACAGCCTGTGCCCAGGACTGCAGCGAGCTTTTCCAGCAAAAGACAGCGCCCGTCATCGCCGATTTCAATGCGGTGGTAGAGCAGTACCGCGCCGAGATTGATGCGCTCAAGGTCTCCGTTGCCCCTCTGGTTGCCGCTGCCCGGGAAAAACGCCTGCAGGATGAAAGGCTGATGGCTGAAAAGCGCAGGGCGCAAGCGTTGGCACAGGCACAGGCACAGGCACAGGCACAGGCACAGGCAAAAATTGCCGCCGCAAACAAGGCAAGGGAAGTGCGCATCGCCGAACGCAACCAGGTATTAAGCAAAGCCAATCAGGCACGGCAGCCGGTCAACAGCCCAAACATCGACGCGCTTATCAAACAAGTACTGGGAGAGAAGAAATGACATTCGCAGGGAAGCCATGCCATTCCGCCCTGGCCCTGAAGGCTTTGCTCGTCATGCTTGTTGGCGTTCATAGCGGGCTTGCCCGGGCTGTCTCGACAGCAGACTGCGCCGAGGAGCAGGCCACCTATGTCGAGGCCTATGTAAACAGCATCATCTCCCCGGAATCCCAGAAGGCCATGCGCGACAGGGGAAACTATGTCCAGGAGCGTGTCGGCGGGTCCACAAAGACTGCGCGGGAGAAAAATATTCCCTGGCATGTAGACGACGCCAACAAGGTGAAGAGCAAGGACACGCTGACAGCGGCCATTGCCTACCACGAAAAGGAGATTCTGCGTAACCAGGAAATGGCCGATTCATTCAAGACCACCCCCTGGGCTGGCATGAGCGACAGGCGCTTCCCGTTCTGGGTCTATATGCGGAATGTAACCGAACTGCGTATGGAAAATTGCTTCTTTGCTGTACGCAGTCGTGAGCTGTCCGGACAAGCCTCCACCAGCCCTGCCACGCCTGACTGCGAAAACGCAGAAGCAGCCAACCGCGAAATGAACGAGATCGAGGAGAAAGTCGGCGCCTTCCGCGAGTCGCCAGCTGGGCAGCAAACCACCGTCGCCACTCCCGCCATGCAGACCGTGATGTGGGCGACAGAGTCGCAGGCGAAAATCATCAGGAAATATTGCGCCGCGAGCCCAGGCTTCAAGGAACGGCTGGCCGAGCTGGACACTGCTTTCAAGTCCGCCCAGCAGGCCTGCCGGCAGATCCAGAGCCAACCCGAGGTTTGCATAGGGGTGGCGCCGCAATAAGGTCAGGGCGGTGATGACAACAAGGCCGCCTCTTTCCCCCGCAAGCTCTTATCCCGGACAAAGGCCACTGGCAGGCAAAACGTTGCAGCTGCCAGTGGCTCCTTTACGCCCGAATCAGAAGGAACGCACGGCACGCGCCCGGTACCTGCCGCTGGTGGGCGAGAACGCCGATGTCGTTCCGGTGGGCATCATCATGATCCATTGCCAGTCGGTGTTGGCGCTGGCCGGGCAACCGCCCACATCCATGCAGCTCTGTGACGACCAGTAGCCGCCCTTCTGCAGGGTGATCCAGCCCTTGTCCAGAATGGAGCGCAGCGTCTCCAGCTCATTCAGGGTGGGCAGGCGCCACTTGGTCTCCAGCGACTTCTGCGCAGCGGCCAGGGGAGCCGCCCCGACAGGCTCATCCTGGAAAGCCGCGATCAGGCCATGCTGGCCCTTGGCATCCAGCCACACCAGCCGGCCACCACGCATTTGCTGGCCCAGTGTCGCCGCCAGCGTGGTAGCCGCGACGGTGTTGCTGGTGATGTAGCTGGTGGAGTCCGTGAAGCTGATCTTCACGACGAAGTTGTAGCTGGTGTTGGGGAGGAGCAGGCCACCGAAGCTGCCATTGTAGTTACCGCTGGCATCCAGCTTGATGGACTGCGACCAGTCGCCGCCACTATCCGTGAATGTCATGGCAATGGCTTTGATGTTCTTCACGCGCGGATCCACAACCAGCTGGAATTTCCCGTTGATGCTGTCGATATCACTGACGCTGAGCACGGCGGGAGGCGTGTAGGTGAACCTGGCGGGCGGCCCGTAGATGGTGTCGCCGCCACTGTCGGTGGCATAGCTGCTGACATAGTAGGTACTGCCCGTGGTCAGCCCGGACAGGGACAGCGAGCCCGAGAAACTCTGCCCGTTCACGGTCGCGGGGATTTTCGTGGAGTTATGCAGGGTCGGACTGGGAATCTCGTCGCTGTAGACAAAACCCTGGCTGACCGCCTCCAGGCCATTGCGCAAGGTCGCCGACAGTGCGGCGCTGCCCAGGTTCAGCGTGAGCGCGTTGGTGATATTCACCGGATTCACGAAACTCACATCGGCACCATACACCACGGTGTCATCCGGCATCTGCGCAAAAGCACGCACATGGCCGGTGCTGCCCGGTGGGAGGAAATTCAGCGGCAGCCGTGAAGCAAGCTGGCCATTCTCGAACTGCGCCCCGTAGCTGCCATTGACGACGGTCGGGTTGACCGTTGTCGCATAGGCAAAGCCATAACTCTTGTAGCTGATATCACTGCGCAAGGTACCGGCCAGCGCCACGTAGGCGAAACCCGGGCTGCCCGCTGCCGATGTCGTCACGATGCCCGTGTTGTTGAAAGGCAGGATATTGCCCAGATAGGTGGCACCGCTGGCGGTGGTCAGGAAGGCACGCACGCTGAGTGGCCCGGCGCTGGTGATACTCAGCGGCAAAGTGGCGGACGCGGTGAAGGCCTTGCCGGACAGCGTGCCCGGCAGGGTCTGCAGAGCCACTTGCGGATTCGCTGTCGCCACCACCATGAAGCCGGCCGATTTGAATTGCTCGCCATAAGTGCTGTTGTAGCTGTCGGTGAATTGCAGCTGGCCGCCGGTAAACACCGGTGCGGTCATGTCATTGAGCACCTTCTCGGTGGTGAAGGTCACGGTGTTGCCGTAGTAGGTCTGCCCCGAGAGGGTCGTGGCAAAGGCGCGCAGGTAGTAGGTGGTATTACCCTGCAGGTCCGGCAGGGAGACCTGGCCGGAAAAGGTCTTGCTGCTGAAGGTCTGGGACAGTTTGGTGGCACCCGCGGAGAAATTGGGTGATGTGCTGTAAATGAAACCCACATTGGCCAGCGTCGGCCCCATGCCCGTGGGGAGGGTGGCATTCAACACCAGCCTTGAAGTGGAGACCGATGTGCTGGTGATCTCCGGCACGGGCGCATCCGTGGTGTAGATGCTGATGCCGCCATTGCCGTTGTTGTCCTGGGCATTCGCGGTATAGAGCAGATGCCCCGTGCTGTCGGTGCTGATGGCGACCGGTTGTATGCCCACCGGCATCACGGCAGCCGGCGTCGACAGCGCACCGCTGGACGGCAGCAGGAAGGCGCGCAGGTCACTCGTGAAATTCCCGCTGTTGCTGTCGTACTGCGTGCCGGCCACATAAAGGTAGCGGCCACCCGGATCCACAGTCAGATCCATGGGCGGCGTCACGGCGCTGTAGGGTGATCCGGAAAGCGGGGCGAAGCCCGCGGGCTGGGGAGTGTAACGGTAGGCGGAAATCACCTGCTGGCCGGCATACTGCGGATTGAGGCCCATCGCCGACGGGTCCTCCGCGACATAAATGAGTCCGTTGGCAGGATTGACCGCCACTTCGCCCGGAGCCCCGGTGCTGGTCTTGATGCTGCCCGCCGCCGTGAGCACACCGGCGGCATTGCGGGAAAATGCGAAGAGCAGGCCCGGGCTGCTGGGGTTGCCCTGGCTATGGTTGTTGCTGGTGGCGTAGAGAACGCTGGCATCCGGCGACAGCGCCATGCCCGTGCCGCCAGTCCCCAGGGCAAGGGTGGCTTGCAGCGGACGCAGTTGCAGCGTGCCCGGCTGCCCCGCCGTCACCTGCAGGGAATAGGCATCCAGGTAGCTGGCACCATAGCTGATGTTGTTGCCGGTCTGGCTGCTCAGCACATAGAGATATTGGCCGCTGGGATCCACCAGCACGGCCTGCGGTGCCGATGTGGTGAGCCGGTAGGGGGAATTAGGCAGCGGGGCCAGGGTGTGGTCAGCCTGGATGGCATACACCGAGAGCGAGCCGTAGTTCCAGTTCGTCACGAAGACAAAACGCTGCAGGGGATCGACAACCACATCCGTGGGGCCCTGGCCCGTCGCCACATCCGCACCCAGCGAAGTCAGCACACCGCTTTGCCGGTTCACCGAATACATCGACACACTGCCGACATTGCTGTTGCTGGACGATGCCGTGTTCACGCGGTAGGCATAGCGGTTGTCTGGTGTGAGCGCGATGCCACTAGGCTGGTTCTGCGTGGCCGCCGCCGTGAGGTTCACCACCGTGAGCGGCGCCGCCTGCAGGGGCGCCGACAGGCCCAGGGCCAGCAGGACAGAAGAGAAAGCGCGCGAAGGCAATGACCATTGCCGTGGTGAAGGCAGCATCCGGAAACCCCTGTAAAAGCCTCTTCGCCGAGGCGGGAAAGAAAGGCATCCCGGGAGTCGCCGCTGCCGCATCCGCTGCAGCCGCCACATGCCATCCCGACATGCAGGCCGCGTCCGTCAATGCGCCGGACCAATCGGCCAGCGCAGAGACTAGAACAATTCGAGGGGATTACAGCGCCCGGCGGCCGTTGCCGGTCGTCCCGCCGGGAGCGTCCGTCGGAGCGCGGAACGAGGCTTCAAAGCCTTCCGATATCGACGCCCGGCCCGGGAATCCGTACCATGCGCCTCGTCCAGGCCGATGTCCTTCGGCGATAAGCGGGTGTAGTTCAATGGTAGAACTGCAGCTTCCCAATGTGAGCGAGAGGCTGAGGAACACGGCAGCCACCTTAGCAAGACCATCCCTTCATGCGGCAATAGCTCAGTTGGTAGAGCGTCAGGTTCCCAACCTGAAGGTCACGAGTTCGA
>DASUXS010000089.1:0-3395 GCA_036377855.1 Moraxellaceae bacterium | reverse complement strand
TGTTCAAGAATTACGAAGACCGCGGCCAGCAGTTCGTGGCCGTGGTCAAAGCCGTGGTGGGAGGGGCCGCATGAAAGCGCTGCCGCTGTCTGCCATGCCCGACCTGATGCAGGGGGTGACGTCGCGTCACCTGCTGCTGCTCGCGGCCGGCATCCTGTTCTACATAGGCCTCATCATGGTGGCATCGGCTTCCATGGGCGTGGCCGAAGCGCAGTACGGCAACGCTTTCTATTTCTTCACCCGTCACCTCATCTACCTGATGCTGGGCCTGATGGTGGGCGCCTTTGCCCTGCGCGTGCCCATCGCCACCTGGCAGCGCATGTCCGGCGTGCTGCTGCTCACCGCCTTCGTGCTGCTGATGGTGGTGCTCATTCCCGGCATAGGCCGCCGCATCAACGGCAGCATGCGCTGGATAGGCGTGGGCCCGCTCACGCTGCAGCCTTCCGAATTCGCCAAGTTCGCCGTGATCGCCTATATGAGCGGCTACCTGCTGCGCCGCCAGGATGAAGTGCGCAGCAGCTGGTTTGGGTTCATCAAGCCCATGGCCGTGGTGGGTGTGGCCGTGCTGCTCCTGCTGCTGGAACCGGACTTCGGCGCCAGCGTGGTCACCGTCTCTGCCGTGCTGGGCATGCTTTTCCTGGCGGGCACCCCGGTGCTGCAGTTCGCCGTGCTCATCGTGACCGTGGTGGTGATGGGTTCGCTGGCGGTGATCTTCGAGCCCTATCGCATGAAGCGCCTGATGGCCTTCACCGATCCCTGGGCCGACCAGTTCAATTCCGGCTACCAGCTGGCGCAGAGCCTGATTGCCTTCGGTCGCGGTGAATGGACCGGTGTGGGCCTGGGCAAGAGCGTGCAGAAGTTGTTCTACCTGCCGGAAGCGCATACCGACTTCGTGTTCGCCGTGTATGCCGAGGAATTCGGCCTGGTCGGCGTGCTCTTCGTGATTTTCCTGTTCTGGCTGGTGGTGCGTTCCGCCGTGCGTATCGGCCAGCAGGCGGAGCTGCGCAACGACGTCTATGCCGCCTACCTGGCCTATGGCCTGAGCTTCCTCATCGGTGTGCAGGCCCTGGTGAATATCGGCGTGAACATGGGCCTCTTCCCCACCAAGGGCCTGACGCTGCCGCTGGTGAGCTATGGCGGTACCAGCCTGTTGATCGTCTTTCTGATGCTGGGTGTGCTGCTGCGTATCGACAGCGAGAACACGGCCGCTCCTGCCAAGGCCGCGCCGGCTCGCGGAGGTCGCTCATGACAGCCGTGAAATCAGTCGTGGTGATGGCCGGTGGCACCGGTGGCCATGTTTTCCCGGCACTGGCCGTGGCCGAAGGCCTGCGTGAGCGCGGCGTGAAAATCCACTGGCTGGGCACGCGTGCCGGCATCGAAGCCGAGCTGGTGCCGGCCCGTAAATTCGACATCACCTATCTCGAAGTCAGCGGTGTGCGTGGCCAGGGCCTGAAGCGCCTGCTGCTGGCGCCCTTCAAGCTGGTGGTGGCGGTGCTGTCGGCGATGCAGACGCTGCGTGCCGTGGAAGCGGATGCCGTGATCGGCCTGGGTGGCTATGTCACCGGCCCGGGTGGTGTGGCCGCGCGCCTGCTGGGCAAGCCGCTGCTCATCCATGAACAGAATGCCGTGGCCGGTTTCACCAACCGCCAGCTGTCGCGCCTGGCCAATCGCGTGCTGGAAGCTTTTCCCGGTGCTTTCGCGCCGGCACCCAAGGTGAGCGCAGTGGGGAATCCGGTGCGCCGCGAAATTGCCGCGCTGCCGCTGCCTGCGCAACGCTTTGCCGATCGCCAGGGGGCGTTGCGCGTGCTGGTGCTGGGTGGCAGCCAGGGTGCTGTGGCGCTGAACGAACTCGTGCCGGAAGCGCTGGCGCTGCTGGTGAAAGACCAGGTCCTGGAGATCCGTCACCAGGCCGGCAAAAAGAACAGTGAAAAGGCGGCGGCGAAATACCGCGCGCTGGGCGTGCAGGCAGAAGTGCTGCCCTTCATTGATGACATGGCCGCCATGTATGGCTGGGCTGACCTGGTGGTGTGCCGCTCCGGTGCGCTGACCGTGTCGGAAATCGCGGCAGCAGGGGTGGGATCGGTGCTGATTCCCTATCCCTTTGCCGTGGATGACCACCAGACGGCCAACGGCAAATTCCTGAGCGAGGCGGGTGCCGCCAAGCTTTTCCGCCAGCAGGACCTCAGCGCTGAAAAGCTGGCGGCCGAGCTGGCACCGCTGCTGACGCGGGAAAAACTGTTGCAGATGGCCAACGCTGCCCGTGCGCTGGCCAAGCCGGAAGCCACGGACACCGTGGTGGCCGCCTGCCTTGATGCTGGAGCTGGACAATGAGCCCGTCGCCCAAGCGTACGCGCCTGATTGAAATTCCCGAGATGCGGCGTATCCGTCGCATCCATTTTGTCGGCATCGGTGGTGCCGGCATGTGCGGTATTGCCGAAGTGCTGCTGAACCAGGGTTACGAGATTGCCGGTTCCGATATCAAGGCCGGCAAGACCACCGAGCGCCTGCAGGGCTTTGGTGCTGAAGTCTTCATCGGCCATCGCGCGGAAAACATCCAGGGCGCGGACGTGATCGTGGTGTCCACCGCCATCGACAATGAAAATCCGGAAATCGCCGCTGCCCGTGAAGCCCGTCTGCCCATCGTGCGCCGTGCCGAAATGCTGGCCGAGCTGATGCGCTACCGCCACGGCATCGCCGTGGCCGGTACGCATGGCAAGACCACGACGACCAGCCTGGTGTCCTCCATCCTCGGTGAGGCCGGCCTGGATCCCACCTTTGTGATCGGTGGCCTGCTCAACAGCGCCGGCACCAATGCCAAGCTCGGCGCCAGCCGCTATTTCGTCGCCGAAGCCGATGAAAGCGATGCCTCCTTCCTGCATCTGCAGCCCATGGCCTCCATCGTGACCAATATCGATGCGGATCACATGGACACCTATGGTGGCTCCTTCGACAAGCTGAAGCAGACCTTCATCGAATTCCTGCACAACCTGCCGTTCTACGGCTTGGCCGTGGTCTGCGGCGACGATCCCGTGGTGCGCGAACTGCTGCCGCAGATCGGCCGCCCCACCGTGACCTACGGCCTGCAGGACGACAACGATTTCCGCGCCATCGACATCCACCAGGATGGCCTGCAGACGCATTTCACCGTGCTGCGCCCCGGCCATGAGCCGCTGCCGGTCACGCTCAACCTGCCCGGCCTGCACAACGTGCTGAATTCCCTGGCTGCCATTGCCGTGGCCACGGATGAAAAGGTCAGCGACCAGGCCATCGTGCATGCGCTGGCGAATTTCCAGGGCGTGGGCCGTCGCTTCCAGCAGCTGGGTGAGTTCCCGCTGGGTGTGGGCGGTGTGCGCTTGGTCGACGACTATGGCCACCACCCGCGTGAAGTCGACGCC
>DASUXS010000088.1:0-10342 GCA_036377855.1 Moraxellaceae bacterium | reverse complement strand
CTCATCGCGCCATTCGTGATCTCGGCCGGACTCTGGCTCAAGCAGCCGGCGCTGGCGGGCTATGTGGGTTTTTCCGGAGTGCTGCAGGGCCTGATCTATTGCGCCGTCATACGCCTGTGGCCGCAGCTGCCCTGGCTGGCTGGCCTGGCGTTGCTCCTGCTGGTCGGGCGCCAGGTCTGGGAACAGACCGCCTTCTATGATCCGGAATATCTGCGCGGCCTCATCCATGGCCGCGTCATGCCTGATGCCCATCTCTTCGGGGCCCTCACAGGCTCGGCCTGGGGGTTGTGGTCGCTGTGGCGGGACCGCAATCTGGCCAAGGCCGGGGCGAGTGGATATAGTTCCGCCAAACCCGATGCCTGAGCCGTTTCCGCCCGCTTTTCCGGCAGCCGCCCGCCGGCCTGCCGCCTCGTTGTGGACTGCCGCCTTTCCCGGCAGCACTATCCTGTAGACACTGAGCATGCCCGGAGCAGCTTAGAGCGAGAGCCCTGGCGCGGACGCCCGTATTTCCGGAGAACCCCATGAGCAGCAAGCCGCAACTCATCATTTTCGATACCACCATGCGCGACGGCGAACAGAGTCCCGGCGCCTCCATGACGCTGGAGGAAAAGGTGCGTATCGGGCGGGCCCTGGAACGCATGAAAGTCGATGTGATCGAGGCCGGTTTCGCCATCGCCTCGCAGGGTGATTTCGAGTCCGTGCGTGCCGTCGCCGAAGCCGTGAAGGATTCGCGCATCTGCTCGCTGTCGCGCGCCCGTGCCGAAGACATAGACCGCGCCGCGGAAGCGCTGAAGCCGGCCAATGCCGCGCGCATACACACCTTCCTGGCGACCTCGCCCATCCATATGAAGTACAAGCTGCGCATGGAGCCGGACGCCGTGGTGGAAACTGCGGTGCGCGCCGTGAAATATGCGCGCAACCTGGTCGAAGACGTGGAGTTTTCCTGCGAGGACGCCGGCCGTTCCGAAGTCGATTTCCTCTGCCGCATCATCGAGGCCGCCATTGATGCCGGTGCCCGTACCATCAATATCCCGGACACCGTGGGCTATGCCATTCCCGGCCAGTTCGGCGAACTGATACAGCAGCTGGTCACGCGCATCCCCAATGCCGACAAGGCGATTTTCTCCGTGCACTGCCATAACGACCTGGGCCTGGCCGTGTCCAACTCCCTGGCCGCCGTGCTCAATGGCGCGCGTCAGGTCGAGTGCACCATCAATGGCCTGGGTGAACGCGCCGGCAATGCCGCGCTGGAAGAAATCGTCATGGCGGTGCAGACGCGCAGCGATCTTTTCCCCGTACGCACCGGCATCTACACGCCGGAAATCGTGCCGACCTCGCGCCTGGTGTCCAGCGTCACCGGTTTCCCGGTGCAGCCCAACAAGGCCATCGTCGGCGCCAATGCCTTTGCGCATGAGTCCGGCATACATCAGGACGGCGTGCTCAAGCATCGTGAAACCTACGAGATCATGCGCGCCGAAGACGTGGGCTGGAATGCCAACAAGATGGTGCTGGGCAAGCACTCCGGCCGTGCCGCTTTCCGTGCCCGCCTCGAGCAGCTGGGCATTCCCGTGGGCACGGACAATTCGCTGAACCAGCTCTTCGTGCGTTTCAAGGAACTGGCGGACAAGAAGCACGAGATCTTCGATGAAGACCTGCATGCCCTGGTCAGTGATTCACAGCAGGCCGTGGAAGAAAGCTACAAGCTGGTCAGCCTGGAAGTGACCTCCAAGACCGGCGCTGTTCCGGAAGCCAAGCTCACGCTGAATGTGAAGGGCCAGGAAAAGCCGGTGACGGCCACGGGCTCCGGTCCGGTGGATGCCACTTTCCGCGCCATCGAAGCCGTCGCCAATTCCGGCACCACGCTGGAGCTGTATTCGGTGAATGCCATCACCTCCGGTACCGATTCGCAGGGCGAGGTGACGGTGCGCCTGAACCAGGCCGGCCGCATCATCAATGGGCATGGGGCTGACACGGACATCGTGGTGGCCAGCGCCAAGGCTTATCTCAATGCCCTCAACCTCATGCGTGCGAATGTCGAGCGGGTGAATCCGCAGGGCCAGTCGCTGGAAGGCGTGTGAGATGAGCGACGTCCGGGAAGAGGGGCGCCGCCAGGCCTATCTGGCGGCACTCGCTATTCCGTTGTGGACGGCGCGGCATGAGCTGCCCGGCGCCTTGCCGTCGGCAGAGCTGGAATTTTTTCCGTTTGTGGATGAGGCGCTGGCAGCTGGCATCGCGCCTGTCGTCTATGAAAAAGCCTCTCCTGAGCCGATGGCGGCGCGCGAACCTGAGCAGCGTGCTGACCAGGTGTTGCGAAGTGAAAACCCGGAGCCGGCGAGCGCAAGACCGGAGCAGAAGGTGGTCGAGCAGGCACCGCCTCGTGTTGCGGAGCCGGCACGTCCTGCCACCGGCGACCATCCGCGTTTTGCCTGCCGTGTGCAGTTGCTGGCCCCGGGCCTGATGGGGGTGATTGCCCTGCCGGACGATGTGCCCGACTTGTCGGCACAGGAATACCGCCTGCTGGAAAACCTGGTGCAGGCCGTGGGTGGTGATCCGGCGGCCCCGGGCGCGCGCGAACATTTCCGCTGGCCGCTCTCGCCCAATCCCGCCATTCCCCGCGATGCCGGTGCCGCGCGCGAAGCGCTGGCCGCTTTTCTCGGGCGCCGTCGCGAAGCCACGCGCTGGCTGGTGCTGGGCGAAACGCTGTCGGTCTATGTGCGTACGGCGCTGCCGCAGCACAGTGTGATCGGCGCGCCGCTCTTGCGTGAGTTGCTGGATGATCCCGCCGCCAAACGCCGTGTCTGGCAGGCCCTGCATGGCTGAGGCTTCCCTGCTGAATTCCATACGCCGCATGACGCCGGCCGACCTGCCGCAGGTGCTGGTCATCGAGGCGCGCGGCCATGCCTTTCCCTGGAGCGAAGGCAATTTCCGTGATGGCCTGGAGCATGGCTATTACATGGTGGTGATGGAGCAGTCGGGCAATCTCATAGGCTATGGCGTGGTGCAGGTCATCCTCGATGAGGGCCACCTGCTCAACATCACCATAGACCCGGTGCTGAACGGTCGTGGCCTGGGTCGTGAGCTGCTGCTGCATCTGCTGGATTACGCCCGCAGCCACACCGACACCCTTTTCCTCGAAGTGCGGCCTTCCAACCAGCGCGCCATCGCGCTCTACCAGACTTCGGGCTTCAACGAGATAGGCTTGCGCCGCAACTACTATCCGGCCAGGGATGGCGGGCGTGAAGACGCCTTGCTGATGGCCCTGGCGTTCTAGGCGCAGCACAGACACAGCAGGAGAGCAGGTGATGAGCAACGGCGGCCCTCGCGACACCCATAGCAAACTGGTCGGCTACATCCTCTGGATTTTCGGCTTCATGGGCGCGCATCGTTTTTATTACGGCCGCCCGGTCACCGGCACGATCTGGTTCTTCACCCTGGGCCTGCTCTTCGTGGGCTGGATCATCGATCTCTTCCTCATCCCGTCCATGGATAAGGAGGCCGACTGGCGCTATACCGCCGGCCGCGCCAACTACACCGTGGCCTGGGTGCTGCTGACCTTCCTGGGCGTGTTCGGCATACACCGTTTCTACCTGGGCAAATGGATCACCGGCATCCTCTGGCTCTGCACCGGCGGCTTCTTCCTGCTGGGCTGGCTCTACGACCTGTGGACGCTGAACGGCCAGGTCTCCGAGTACAACTGCCAGCCGGGCTGAGCCCGGGTGCGCCGGCTGGCGGGCTGGGTCGGAGTTCGCGGCCTAAGGGCCTATCCCGTATAATCGCGCCTCGTTTTTTTGCCATTCCGGACCACCATGAGCCTTTCCGAACAGCTGGCCGCTGAAGTCGCAGCCCGCCGCACCTTTGCCATCATCAGCCACCCCGACGCCGGCAAGACCACCATCACGGAAAAGCTGCTGCTCTGGGGCCAGGCCATACAGGTGGCGGGCACGGTGAAGTCGCGCAAGTCCGACCGCCATGCCACCTCCGACTGGATGGAAATGGAAAAGCAGCGCGGCATCTCCATCACCACCTCGGTGATGCAGTTCCCCTACAAGGAATGCACGGTCAACCTGCTGGACACCCCGGGCCATGAAGACTTCTCGGAAGACACCTACCGCACGCTGACCGCGGTGGACTCCGCGCTCATGGTCATAGACGGCGCCAAGGGCGTGGAAGAACGCACCATCAAGCTCATGGATGTGTGCCGCATGCGCGACACGCCCATCATCTCCTTCGTCAACAAGATGGACCGCGAAATCCGCGAGCCCATCGAACTGCTGGACGAAATCGAGAGCGTGCTCAAGATCAAATGCGCGCCGGTGACCTGGCCCATAGGCATGGGCCGTGATTTCAAGGGCGTCTACCACCTGCTGGAAAACCGCGTCTATCTCTACCAGCAGGGTTTCGGTTCCGTGATCGTGGCCGACAAGATCATCGACGGCCTGGACAATCCCGAGCTGGATGCCGTGCTGGGCGATGAAGCCGCCAACCTGCGCGAGCATCTCGAGCTGGTGCTGGGCGCCAGCCACGAGTTCAACCTGGACGAGTTCCTGGCGGGCAAGCTGACGCCGGTTTTTTTCGGTACGGCCCTGGGCAACTTCGGTGTCAACCATATCCTCAACGGTTTCGTGGACTGGGCGCCGGCACCGCTGCTGCGCAAGACCGCCGAGCGCGATGTGCAGGCCACGGAAGAGAAATTCTCCGGTTTCGTGTTCAAGATCCAGGCGAATATGGATCCCAAGCACCGCGACCGTATCGCTTTCCTGCGTATCTGCTCGGGCAAATATGAAAAGGGCCTGAAGATGAAGCATGTGCGCCTGGGCAAGGAAGTGCGCATCGCCGATGCCCTGACCTTCCTGGCTGGAGAGCGCGCGCATCTGGAAGAGGCCTGGTCGGGCGACATCATAGGCCTGCATAACCACGGCACCATACAGATAGGTGATACCTTCACCGAAGGCGAAGAGCTGCATTTCCTGGGCATTCCGCATTTCGCGCCGGAACTTTTCCGCCGCGTGCGCCTCCGGGACCCGCTCAAGAGCAAGCAGCTGCAAAAGGGCCTCAAGGAGCTGTCGGAAGAGGGCGCCACCCAGGTCTTCATGCCGCAGATTAACAACGACCTCATTCTGGGCGCGGTGGGTGTACTGCAGTTCGATGTAGTGGCCTTCCGCTTACAGGAAGAATACAAGGTGGAATGTGTCTACGAGCCGGTGAATGTCGCCACGGTGCGCTGGGTGCACTGCGATGACGAAAAGAAATTCAACGAGTTCAAGAAAAAGGCGCATGACCAATTGTCACTGGACGGCGGCGGCTATCTCACCTACCTTGCTCCCAGCCGGGTCAATCTGCAGCTGATGCAGGAGCGCTACCCGGACATCAAATTCAGCCAGACCCGGGAGCACTGACACTCCCGGGCCGGCCCCGGCCGGGGAGAATGATCATGCGTAGCCAGCTGGCGACTCTGTCCGTCCTGTGTCTGTTCCTGTCGCTGGCGGCCTGCCAGAAAGAAAAGCCGGTGCCCGCGCCGGCGGCCGTCGCCGAGCCACCGGCACCCGCTCCCGTGGTGGTGCAGCCCTTCCTGCCTTTGAAAGTGGAAAAGCTGCAGTGGTCGCGCCAACAGCCTGGCTGCAAGGTCGGCAAGCCCGCCAAGTCTTCCAGGAACAAAGAAAGCAGCAAGGCCTGCGCCACGGCCAAGGCCGACTTCCTGCGTTTTCCTGACAACCCTGAGCTTTCCGCCCTGCTGGAAAAGCAGCTGGTGACACTGGCCGCCGGCGATACGCTGTCGCCGGCCAGCGCCACGGTGTCCGACTATGCCGACCACTACCTGAAAAAGGCTGGCCGCCAGTATGAAGCCGTCTTCAAGGCCACGCTGCTGCGCCAGGCCGGCCCCCTGGTGCTGCTGAAGCTGGAAGTGTATGAATTCACCGGAGGCGCCAACGGCGCTGCGTCCACGCGTTACCTGAATTACGACCGCGCCGGCAAACGCCAGCTGCTGCTGGATGATGTGGTCATAGACGGCCAGCGTCCGGCACTCTCGGCAAAGCTGCGCGCCGCGCATGCGGCCTGGAACGCGCAGCAGGGCCTGGGTGGCGACTGGGCTTTCCAGGAAACGGATAATTTCGCACTGGATACCGATGGCCTGCGTTTCAAATACGCGGCCTATGCCATCGCCCCGCGCGTGCTGGGCGAACCGGAATTCCTGCTGCCCTATGCCGAGCTGGCCGGCGTGCTGCGGCCGGAATGGATACTGCAGGCGCCCTGATGCTGATAGACACGCACTGCCATTTCGACGTTGAAGACTTCGACGCGGACCGCCTCGAGGTCGCCAGCCGCGCGGCCATGGCCGGCGTGGAAATGGTGGTGATTCCCGGTTATCTGGCGCGGCTCTGGCCCAAGCTCATGGAAGTCTGCACCAGTCTCAGCGTGCCACGCCTGTTGCCGGCGCCCGGCCTGCATCCCTGCTATATCGCCGAACATGAAGAGCAGCATCTGCTCGAGCTGGACGGCCTGCTACGTGACCGCGCGGAATGCGTGGCCGTGGGCGAGATTGGCCTGGATTATTATCTCGACGTCCTCAAGGCGCCGGCAGTAAAGGAAAAGCAGCAGCATTTTTTCCGTGCGCAGCTGGAGCTGGCGCGGCAGCATGGCAAGCCGGTGATACTGCATGTGCGCAAGGCGCACCAGGACGTGATACACATCCTGCACGACATGAAATTCCGCGAAGGCGGCATCGTGCATGCCTATTCCGGCGGCATTGAAGAAGCGCGCCACTATGCCAAACTCGGCTTCCGTCTCGGCATAGGCGGTCCGCTGACCTATGACCAGTCCAGACGCCTGCGCGCCGTGGTCAGCGACATGCCGCTGGAGGCGCTGGTGCTGGAAACCGATGCGCCGGACATGATTCCGCAGCCGCATCGCGCACCGGGTCCCGGGCGCACGCGCAATTCGCCGGAATTCCTGCCTGCGGTGGCGCGGGCGCTGGCTGAGCTGAAAAACCTTCCCCTGGCCCAAGTGCAGGCCGTGACGCGGGCGCAGAGCCTGGCGGTCCTGCGCCTGGTGGCCTGAGCGCTTGTGTGGGCTTGAAGAAGCCTGAAGAAAAAATCTGGAGCCTGTGTATGTGGTCTTTCGTGATAGCGGTGGCGGTGCTGATGTGGATGTGGACGGCCGCCAGCCTTTATCTGCTGCGCGCGCTGCTGGGCAGCAAGCCGGAGCCGTTGCGGCTGGCCGGCCTGGTGGCAGCCACCGGGCTGGGCATGATCGCCTGCCTCTGCCTGCCTTACCTGGTGCTGCCGGGCTCGGCCCTCAGCCTGACCTGGACGCGCGAGATGCTGTCCGCTGCCCAGCAGTATTCCGTGGTGCTGGTGCTGCTGGTGGCGGTAGCCGGTTTCCTGCGGGTGCAGTCCCTGTTGTTACCTGCGCTGCCGGTAAAGCCGGCGACGGCGCAAAAAAAACGGCGACCCTGAGTCGCCGTTTTCATTTCCGGGCCGCGCTTACTGCAGCAGTTGCTCGTAGGCGGTCAGCAGCTTGTCCGTGATCTGTTCGTTGTAACGGCCGACGATGAAGGGCACGTTGTCCTGGTTGAAGTTGATGAAGGAATTCTTGATGAAGGTCCACTTGGTGGTCACCTCCTTCAGGGTGGGGCTGACCTGCGCATTCTTCTCGTAGTGGCTGTTGAGCTGCGCCAGCTGCTGCGAGAACTTGTTGGCCAGCTGGTCGATTTCCACCTGCGGGCCCTGCGAGGCCACGATGGCGCCGCCGAAATAGTCGGCTGACTTGCGCAGATAGGCCGCCGTCATCACCTGCATCAGCACATACTGGTCGTAAAGCAGCTCCGCATTCTTGTCGACGGCGATATTGCCGGCGGTGCGCTGCTCGGCCTCTATGCTGCGTATGTTCTGGGTCAGGCTGGTGAGGGCGCCGTCGATGGCGTTGATGCTGGGATTGTCCGCCACGCCTTCGGAGGTGAACTTGGCCGTGGTCAGGCGCGTTTTCAGCTCCTTCCACTTGCCGCTGACGCTGCCGTTGGCCAGCTTCTGCACCATCACATCACCGCTGTTGAGCAGGGTCTGCATTTTCTGGTGCTGCTGGGGGTCGCGGTTGAGCACGCTGTAGAGATAGAAGGCCGTGGCCGCCTTGTAGCTGACTGTTTCCAGTTGCTGCAGGTTGCGTATGGTCTGGATCTGCGGGCTGTTTGCTGCCGCGGCAAAGACCGGGGAGGCCAGGCTGAGCAGCAGGAGCGGGGACAGGATCAGGGTGATCAGAAGCCTGCGCATTCTTATTGACCTTCTATTGCAGGGTGACTCTTCCTTATTAGCACAGGCCGGACATGACGAATAGTGTGACGAAAATCACGAATTTTTGTCCGGTGGATTTTCCCGATAGGCGGAGAAATCCCCTGTGCCGCGGAGGCTGACCGGGGTGGCCAGGCCGGGGAGGCGGATAGTCTCTGCCGTGATCTCCAGGTCCTGCCCCGTCAGCACGTTTTCGCCGAAGCGGTACAGGGGCTGGTATACCCCGGCATCGGCGGCGGCCTCGTAGGCCTGGCGTTGTGCTTCGGTGCGGTTTCTGTCGGCCTCCCAGCGCTGCAGGGCCTGCGCGCCATGGCGCTGGCGCAGCAGGCGCTGGGTTTCCTGCGGGCTGACCAGCAGGGCGCTGGCATTGTTGCCACCAAAACCCTTGGAGTTGATGAAGCAGGCCGCCATGCCCCCGGTGCCGGTTTCGACATGGGCCTGGGACAGGCGCAGGTGCTGGCGGTGCACGTCGTGGGCGACCTCGTCCAGGGTGAAGATGCCGGGCACCACGCCTTCGGACCATACGCCCAGCGCAGCCATGAACTGGTCACCGGCGGCGGCGCCCAGGGAGTGCCCGACATAGCACTTGATGGAAGACACCAGCCAGTCCTCGATGCCGAAGGCGCCGGCCAGGCTATCGAAGACATGGGATTCGGTGACGCGGTTCTGCGGCGTGCCGGTGCCGTGGGCCTGCACATAGGTGCGGCGGCGCAGGGCGTCGTCGCCCAGGATGTCGCGGGCCTGGGCCAGGGCCCGGCCCAGGCTGAAGTAGTTGCCCACGCCCGGCGCGGATATGGATTTCTTGTAGCCGTCGGCATGCACATAGATGCCGGGCACGCTGCCATGCAGGGGCAGGCCCAGCTCCAGGGCCAGGCTGTCGCTGGCCAGGGCTACGAATTGCGCGGACTCGGCGATGGTGAAGCCGGCGTTGTAGCCGAAGGGGCGGGTGGCGCGGGTGTTGTCGACCTTGCCCAGGCCTTTACCCTGGTCCAGCTCCAGCAGGCGGGCGTCTTCGCCCAGGGCGCCCATGGCGCGGTAGCCCTCCATGACTTCCGGCAGGATGGGGGCTTCGGTGGCGCCGACCAGGGCAAAGTCGGCGCGGCCGTCGCGGATGTCGGCCACGGCGCGCTCGAGGTTATAAAGGAAGGTAGCGCAGGCGCCCAGGATGCCGGCGGTGCTGCCGACGCTGCCCAGGATATAGGCATTGATGAAGTCGGCCGGCATTTCCGCAAAGCCCAGGGGGCATTGCTTGGCGGTATTACGCCGGCCCTGCCACAGCGACTTCATCATGCCGCCGGCGCCGTAGTCGTCGAGCTGGCCATGGGCGGAGGAGGCGTAGACGGCGATACGGTCCGGCGCGACCTTCTGCCGCAGCTCGTCCCAGGGCATGCCTACGGAGTGCAGGGCGTCGCTGGCGCCAAAGACCGTCATCTGCAGGGCGCGGGGATGGTGGCGGGACTGGTAATAAGCAGAAGGATCAAAGCCGCTGGGCAGCTGGCCGGCACTGCTGACACCAAAGGGATGGCTGTCCGGCAGCAGCACTTCCATGCCCTGGCGCACGATGACGCGCACAGTGCTGTCGGAAACGCTTTCCACCGTCCATTGCGGCGGGATCTGCTGCGGCAGGTCGCGGCGCGGCAGCTGGAACACCAGCTGCTCCGCGTCCAGGTGCAGGCGCCGCTGCAGGGGCAGGGCGCCGACGTCGAAGTATTGCGGCTCTATGCGGCGTATCAGGGTATGGCGGCGCGTGGTGCTGGCCAGTTCGGGGCTGAGCGCGGCCAGCTGCCGGCCGGGCTGCATCAGGTGGGCGATGCCCAGCAGGGTCTGCTCCTGACGGCTTGGGCCCAGGGCATCCAGCACCATGCGCCGGTAGCCCTGGTGGAATGAAGAACGTCCGGCCGCATTGATGCCACCGAAACCAACCACCACGGGTAATCGCGCCACGCCCTTCTCCTGCGCCGGCCTGTTCTGGTGTTGGTGTCGTGACCGGCCAGGCATTCTAGCGATGGTGCAGGCCAAACAGCCAGAGCGTGGGGGGCGGTGAAAATGCAACAGGGCGT
>DASUXS010000087.1:0-2075 GCA_036377855.1 Moraxellaceae bacterium | reverse complement strand
GCCAGCAGCATGGCCTGGGTCCTGGCCACGATGTCCGCCATCTTGTTCCAGTCGTCATAACGCAGGCCCAGGGTTTCGCGGATGCGGCGATAGGTCATGCGCGAGGGGTTTTCCACGGCGATGGAAGCGAACATGGAGTTGGGGACATAGAGCGGGCGCTTTTCCAGGGTGCGGATACGCGTCTGGCGCCAGCCGATATGTTCCACCGTGCCTTCGATGTCGCGGTCCGGCGAACGCACCCAGTCACCGATGCTGAAGGGCCGGTCCAGGAAGATCATCAGGCCGCCGAAGAAATTCGCCAGCATGTCCTTGGCGGCAAAGCCCACGGCAATGCCACCTATGCCGCCGAAGGCCATCACGCCGGCCACGGAGTAACCCAGTTTTTCCAGCAGGATGAGGAAGGCGGTGATACCGATGCTGATACGCAGCAGCTTGGAAATGGCGTGGGCGCTGGTGGCATCCACCGGCGCCTTGCCCGGGGGCGGATTCAGCAGCTCATGCTCGGCACGGCCCACGAAACGGATCAGGAACCAGGCCATGATGAAGATCACCAGCAGCTCGCGTATGGCGCTGGCATAGCGGAACAGTTCGGTGCTGGTGTGCTGGCCGATGACGTGGCAGGCGACATTGATGCCCAGCACCCAGATCAGGGCGCGCAGGGGTTTGTCGGCGGCCTCCAGGGCGGCATCGTCCCAGACGGTTTCGGTCTTGCGCAGCTGGCGCTGCAGATGGCGCAGCAGCACGCTGGCCAGGAAGCTGGCGGCGGCGGTGACGAGCACGATGATGAAGACATGCAGCTTCCACATGTTTTCTTCCATCATCAGGAATTGGGTGAAGGTCTGTTGCATGGGCTTGCTCTCCCGGGAAGGCATGGCAGAGGGCGGGTGGGAAAAGAGGGCGGTTTTGCGGTCGGGGAGTGTAACGGCTGGGCGGGCAGCGGGGCAGGGGCGTCACAAAAATCCACAAAGCGGCCGGCCGGGGCCGCGCTGCGCCGTCTTTGTGGCATGATGCGGCGTTTCCAGCGGGGAGGGGCGGGCCATGAGTGCAGATACCGAGCTTGAAGGCTATGCCCGGCTTTCGCCCGACCTTGTCATCAGCGCCGTGGAAAGCACGGGCCGCCTGTCCGATGCCCGCGTCTTCGCCCTCAACAGCTATGAAAACCGCGTCTACCAGGTTGGCCTGGAAGAGGGCGCGCCGCTGATTGCCAAGTTCTACCGGCCGCAGCGCTGGAGCGATGCGCAGATCCGTGAAGAACATGATTTTTCCCGCGAGCTGGCCACGGCCGAACTGCCGGTGGTGGCACCGCTGGCCGACGACAAGGGTGAAACCCTTTTCCATTACGAGGGCTACCGCTTCGCGCTTTTCCCGCGCAAGGGCGGGCAGGCACCGGAGCCGGCCGACTTCGAGCAGCTGCATCGTACCGGCATGTTGCTGGGACGCCTGCATGCCGTGGCGCGACAGCAGTCTTTCCAGCACCGTCCCGCGCTGACCCTGCAACGCTTTCTTGAGCAACCCGCGACCCAGGTGACGCAGCCCGGCTTCCTGTCGGCTGATCTGCGTGATCGTCATGCCGGGGTGTTGCAGCGCCTGCGTGAAAAAATCGAGGCCAGTGGCTTTGCAAATGCCGCCCTGCAACGCACGCAGGGCGACTGCCATCCCGGCAACATAATATGGACGCGCGACGACGGCCCCTGGCTGCTGGACTTCGACGACTGCCAGTCCGCGCCCGCGGTACAGGATTTGTGGATGCTGCTGTCAGGCCCGCGCCGCGACCAGGAGCTGCAGCTGGCCGAACTGCTGGACGGCTACGAGACTTTCTGCGAATTCGACAGCAGCGAGCTGGCGCTGGTGGAAGTGCTGCGCAGCCTGCGCATGGTGCATTACGCCGGCTGGCTGGCCTCGCGCTGGAATGATCCGGCCTTCCCGCGTTATTTTCCCTGGTTCAATACCGGCAGTTACTGGCAGTCGCATATCGGCGAGCTGGAAACGCAGTGCGAGCTGCTGGATGAGGAGCCCTTGCGGCGACTCTGATTGTGATGAAGGGGTTCGCGGCTGAAGCCGCTCCTACAGCAGTA
>DASUXS010000086.1:0-4904 GCA_036377855.1 Moraxellaceae bacterium | reverse complement strand
CAGGGCGGGGAAAGCCGTGTGGTGGACATCGAGGAAATCACGGAAATCCCTCACGCCTTGCAAGGCAGGCGACAATGCCGGTGCCTTCAGGAAATCCAGGCTGGGCTGGGGAGGCCTGATGGCGTGCAGGCGCGCCATTTCTTCGCCAATACGTTCCGCGAGCTTTTCGCGATCACCGCCCAGTGTCATGTCTTTGACCAGGCGATGCCCGGCGGCCGTGCCATTGGCTTTGCGCATCACGAAGAAATCACGACCGAACACCGAACGGTCCCCCAGCCACAAAGGCTCGGGCACCGTCACGCCAGCTTTGAAAGCAGCCTGCAGCAAAGCGAATTCCTGTGCGCGGGTATGCGATACCGCCACACCCGAAGGCGCATCGGAACGCAGCACGCATTCCAGCGGCCCGGCATGAGGGCCATCGCTGACGGTAGCGCTGAGCAGCCAGTTTTCCTGGATGGCGCCACCAGACAGCAGGCGGGCCTCATCGATATGCACGCTGTCAGCCGCGGTTTTCGTGGCCAGGAATTTCTCCACGGCCTTTTTCTGTTCTTCCTGCATCTTTAATCCGACCTTTCCGTAGGAGCGGCTAGACGCCCCAGTGGAAGAAATCCTGGCCTTCGGCCAGGTAGGCACGCGACAGCACCATCTTGTGGATTTCGCTGGCGCCATCCACCAGACGTGCCTGGCGGGCATAGCGGTAAATCCATTCCACGATGGTGTCCTTGGAGTAGCCGCGCGCACCCAGCAGCTGTATGGCCGTATCGGCCGATTTGTGCAGGGTGTCGGCAACATGGATCTTGGCGATGGAAATATCGGTACGGGCGAAATCGCCCTGGTCCAGTTTCCAGGCCGCATTCATGGTGAGCAGGCGCCCGATATGTATGTCCTTGGCGGCATCGCCCAGCATCCATTGCACGCCTTCGTGCTGGGCCAGGGTTTCGCCAAAGCTCATGCGCTGCGTGACATAGCTGCCCGCTTCTTCCAGGCAGCGCTTGCTCAGGCCCAGCCAGCGCATGCAATGCGTAAGGCGCGCCGTGCCCAGGCGTATCTGCGTGACCTTGAGGCCGTCGCCGATTTCCAGCAGGCGGTTTTCATCCGGAATCTCAAGACCATCGAACACGATCTCGCAATGCCCGCCATGCTCTTCCGGTCCCATGATGGGAATGCGGCGTTCGATACGCCAGCCCGGCTGCGAGGCATCGAACAGGAAAGCGGTCAGGCCTTTGCGTTCATCATCCGAAGTGCGAGCAATCAGGATGAAGTGCTGCGCGCCTTCTGCCCCGGTGATAAACCATTTACGGCCGGTGATGATCCATTTGTCGCCCTTCTTTTCCGCCCTGGTATAGGTCAGCGAAGGATCAGAACCGCAGCCCTTGGGTTCGGTCATGGCAAAGGCGGAACGCACCTTGCCTTCGATGATGGGATTCAGCCAGCGCTCTTTCAGCGCTTCCGTCTTCAGGATTTTTTCCAGCACGATCATGTTGCCGTCATCGGGCGGCGCGGCATTGAACATCACTGGCCCGAAAGGCGAACGTGCCGCCTCTTCGTAGCAGGCCGCCATGCCAACCACGCCTATGCCCTGGCCCCCACGCGACTTGGGCATCTGGAAACACCAGAGGCCTTCGGCCTTGGCCTGGGCCCGCACCTTGGCGACTACATCCTCGCGGATGTTTTCATGCTCGTCGAAAACCTCCGACTGCTTTTCCAGGGGCAGGACATTCTTTTCAACAAAGGCACGCACCCGCAGGCGGTAGTCTTCAACTTCGGGCGACAGCGAAAAATCCATGGCAACAATCCGCGGCAGGAATCAGGGAAAAAGGAATCAGGGAAAAGGAGTCAGAGAGTGGAGCAGAGATGGCCGCCATCCACGGTGATGGTGGTGCCTGTCATATAGGCGCCCGCCTCACTGGCCAGCAGCAATAGCGGACCGCTGAGCTCCTGCTTTTCCCCCAGGCGTTTCAGGGGAATGCGCTTCAGCATTTTCTGGCCGGCATCGGTATCGAAGAAACCGGCATTGATATCGGTTTCCACATAGCCCGGCGCAATGGCATTGACGCGTATCCGGTAGCGCGCCAGCTCCAGTGCCATGGCCTGGGTGAGATGCACCAGGCCGGCCTTGGAAGCGCAGTAGGGCGTCAGCACCTGCGCCACGCGGAAGCCGAGTATGGAGGCGATATTGATGATGCTGCCGGGCTGGCCGGCGGCGACCAGGCGCCGCGCCATTTCCCGCGCCACCAGATAGGGGCCCTTGAGATTGGTGTCGAGGACGAAGTCCCACTCCTCTTCCTCCACATCCAGGAAGAAGCTGTCGCCGGAGACGCCGGCATTGTTCACCAGCACATCGATGACACCGCCGGCCAGGGCTTCGGCCTGGGCAAAGGCATCCACCACGCTCTGTTTCGACGTCACATCCAGGGCCAGGGCATGGGCGCGGGCGCCGCTGGCGCGCAGCTTTTCCACGGCGGCCTCGAGCTTGTCGGCGCGGCGGGCGGCCAGCACCACTTCGGCACCGGCGGCGGCCAGGACCTCGGCGAAATGCAGGCCCAGGCCCGAAGAGGCCCCGGTGACCAGGGCACGGCGGCCGGTGAGTTGGAAGGCGGAAAGGGTCATGCGGGCTCCCGGCTAATGCAAAGGGGGTCAGGTCGCGACCAGCAGGTCACGGAGCCGAGAGCTTACGTAAGCGGAAAGGAAAATGCCATCCAGTGTCGACGGCGAAAGGCGCCAGGGGCTTAGCGGCCGTCCAGTTGCCGCTGCAGCTGCTGAACCAGGGGCAGGAGCTCGGCAAAGCGGCTGATCTGCGCCGTGGCCGGCGGCAGCGGCTCGGGCCAGACCTTGTCGCCGTAGTTCACCCAGACCGTGTGCATGCCCAGGGCGGCGGCAGCCTGCACATCCTGCTCGGGGTCGTCGCCCACATGCAGCACTTCCTGCGGCGTCACGCCGGCGGCATCCAGGGCAGCCTGGTAGATACGCGGATCGGGCTTGGCCGCACCCACGCTGATGGCGGAGAAATGCCGGCTGAAGACATGGCCCAGGCCCACGCGCTGGATATCGGCATTGCCGTTGCTGATGGAATACATCTCGTAGTCGCGACGCAGGGTCGCCAGCCCTTCCAGCACATCGGGAAAGAATTCGACACGGTTGCGTTCGCGGAAGAAGGCGTCGAAAGCGCCCTGCGCAGCGACCAGCGCTTCCGCTTCGCCATAACCGCCCGCCAGGAAGGCTCGACGCAAGACCTCGGTACGCAGCTGTGTCAGGTCGTGATGGATGTCGGGACGTTGCACCATCACCTCGTCGCGCAGGGCGCGCATGGCGCGGAAATCAAAACCGGCCGCGAAATCCGCATGCTGGTCGCGTATCCAGTCGCGCATGGCCTTGTCGGCACGCAGCACGATGCTGTCCACATCCCAGAGCGTATTGTCCAGGTCGAAGGTAAGCAGCTTGATCATTTCTTGTCCGGCGTGTCCGCCGCGCCTTTCTGCGCGCGCGGATGGGCTTTGTCGTAGACCTCGGCCAGATGCTGGTAGTCGAGGTGGGTGTAGATCTGCGTGGTGCTGATATCGGCATGGCCCAGCAGCTCCTGCACCGCGCGCAGGTCATGCGAGGACTCCAGCAGATGCGAGGCGAAGGAATGGCGCAGCATATGCGGGTGTACATGCTGGGCAAGGCCCGCACGCTGGGCCTGGTGCTTCAGGCGGAGCTGGATGGCGCGTTCGTTGAAGCGTGCACCTTTGGGTGAAAGGAAAAGCCAGTCTTCACTTTTATCCGTCTGCCACTGCGCACGCAGCGCCAGCCAGTCCCTCAGCGCTTCGCAGGCTTTGCGGCCGACCGGCAGTCGTCGTGTCTTGTTGCCCTTACCAGTGACCGTGATATGGGCGGCCGCCAAGTCCAGCATGGGCAGGCGCGCATAGGCCAGTTCCGACAGACGCAGCCCCGAAGAATAGAAAAGCTCCATCATGGCCTTGTCGCGAACCCACAAAGGCTTTTCCGCTTCTTCGTCGGGCGGTGATGCATCCATCAACGTCTGCACAACATCCACGTCCAAAACACGCGGCAATTCGCGCCTGTGCACCTTGAGCCGTATGCCACGCGCGGGATTGAAAGCCGCTTCACCGACTTTCGCCAGCCAGTCATAAAAGCCGCGCAGGCTGGACAGCAGGCGTTGCTGGCTGCGGATGTCCAGGTCCTGCTCGCTGACACGGGCAATCAATTCTTCGAGGAGATATTGGTCCAGGCTGCGCCAGTGATTGAAACCACCTTCGCGCAGGAAGGCCGCGACTTTTTCAATATCGCGGCGATAGGCCTTGATGGTATGCGGGGACAGCGCGCGCTGGCTGGCCTGCTCCGCCAGGAAGGCAGACAGCAGTTCTTCCAGGCGGTCGGCCATCAGGCGGTCTGGCGCGCCGGCTGCGGGCCCAGCAGCGGCAACAGCACGCGCGCCAGGACATCGCCCACAAAGCTGATGAAGAGCGTGTCCATGGAGGTGCGGAAATGCTCGACATCACTGGAGCCTATGGCCAGCAGGCCCAGCGGGCGCTCGGCCTGCAGCGGCACCACGGCGCAGGATTTCACCTGCTCGCCTTCGTGACCGAAAAGGAAAGTGAGTTCTTCACGACGCAGCTGGCCGGCAATGGCCTGGCGACCTTTCACCAGCGCCGGCACATGGTCCTGCGCATCCGCCAGGGCCACGCTCTGCGCGGCACCCGTGATGCCTTTCACGTCGAAGAGCAGGAAGCTGACGTATTCGGAATTGAAACGGGCTTTGAGTTCGCGCTCGAGGGCGGCGGCCATCTCGACCACGCTGCGCGCCTCCAGCAAGGCCAGGATGAGGCCACGCATCTTTTCGAACAGCATGTCGTTTTCACGCGCTACGTCCAGCAGGCGGCCCAGGCGCTCACGCAGTTCGA
>DASUXS010000085.1:0-5923 GCA_036377855.1 Moraxellaceae bacterium | reverse complement strand
GTCTTGGCGCCAAGATCGCTGTTGATGGCCATACCGCCATCGTCACCGGCGTGGACATGCTGCAGGCCGCGCCGGTCATGGCCACCGACCTGCGTGCTTCCATGTCGCTGGTGATTGCCGCGCTGGCCGCCAACGGCGACACGCTGGTGGACCGTATCTATCACATCGACCGTGGCTATGAGCGCGTCGAAGAAAAACTGCAGGGCCTGGGCGCGAGCATTCGTCGCGTGACCGGCAAGGAAACAGCATGAGCCAGATCATCATCGCCCTCTCCAAGGGCCGCATCCTCAACGATACGCTGCCGCTGCTGCGCGAAGCCGGTATCGACCTGCTGGATGATCCGGAAAAATCCCGCAAGCTGATTTTCCCCACCACGCATCCTGAAGTGCGCATCGTCATCATCCGCGCCACCGATGTGCCCACCTATGTCGAGAACGGCGCCGCCGATATCGGCGTGGCCGGCAAGGATGTGCTGATGGAGCATGGTGGCAGTGGTGTCTATGAACCGCTGGACCTCAAGATCGCACGCTGCAAGCTGATGGTGGCGGCACCGGTGAACGCCCCGGCGATCAAGGGTCGCCTGCGTATCGCCACCAAGTTCGTGAACCTCACGCAGCGTTATTACGCCGAGAAAGGTGAGCAGGTGGAGCTGATCAAGCTCTATGGCTCCATGGAGCTGGCGCCGCTGATGGGCCTGGCCGACCGTATCGTGGACGTGGTGGATACCGGCAAGACGCTGAAGGAAAACGGCCTGGAGCCCACCGAGCTGATCGCCCATGTGACCTCGCGCCTGATCGTCAACAAGGCGTCCATGAAGATGAAGCACGCCCTGATACAGCCCATCATCGCGCAGCTGGAAGCAGCGGTGAGCAAGCGTGAACAGGCTGTGGCCTGAGAGAGAAATCCATGTCTGAACTCATCCCCCGCCTGGATACCGCTGCCGCCGGCTTTGAAAAACGCCTGGAAGCGCTGCTGGCCTGGGAGGCTGTCAGCGATGCCGGCGTGCAGCAGACAGTGACCGATGTCGTCACCCGCGTACGCCGCGAAGGCGATGCCGCGCTGCTGGAATTCAGCAACCGTTTCGATGGCCTGGGTCTTGCGGATGCCGCTGCGCTGGAAATTCCGCAGTCCCGCCTGGAAGAAGCGCTGCAGAAAATCACCGCCGCCGAGCGTGAGGCACTGACCACGGCCTGCGAGCGCGTGCGCAGCTACCACGAAAAGCAGAAACAGGATTCCTGGCAGTACACGGAAGCCGACGGCACCGTGCTGGGCCAGAAAATCACGCCGCTGGACCGGGTCGGCATCTATGTGCCGGGCGGCAAGGCGTCGTACCCGTCTTCCGTGCTGATGAATGCCATGCCGGCCAAGGTGGCGGGCGTGCGTGAAATCATCATGGTGGTGCCGACACCGCGTGGCGAAGTGAACGAGCTGGTGTTTGCGGCAGCGAAACTCGCAGGTGTGGACCGTGTCTTCACCATCGGTGGTGCGCAGGCTGTTGCCGCGCTGGCCTATGGCACGGCCACCGTGCCGCGTGTCGACAAGATCGTCGGTCCCGGCAACATTTATGTCGCCACGGCCAAGCGCATGGTTTTCGGCCAGGTCGGCATAGACATGATTGCCGGTCCTTCGGAAATCCTCGTGTACTGCGATGGCAAGACCGATCCGGACTGGATTGCCATGGACCTGTTCTCGCAGGCCGAGCATGATGAACAGGCCCAGGCCATCCTGCTCTCCGAAGACGATGCCTTCCTGGAAAAGGTTTACCAGAGCATTGAAAAGCTGCTGGCCACGCTGGCGCGCCAGGACATCGTGCGTACCGCCCTGGCCAATCGCGGGGCGCTGATCAAGGTGCGTGACCGCGAAGAGGCCCTGCGCCTGATCAACCACATCGCGCCCGAGCATCTCGAGCTGTCCGTGGCAGACCCGCAGTCGCTGCTGCCGGAAATCCGCCATGCCGGTGCCATTTTCCTGGGCCGCCACACGCCGGAAGCGCTGGGCGATTACTGTGCCGGCCCCAACCACGTGCTGCCGACTTCCGGCACTGCGCGCTTTTCCTCGCCGCTGGGTGTCTACGACTTCCAGAAGCGCTCCAGCCTCATCGGTTGCTCGCCGGCCGGTGCCTCCACGCTGGGCAAGGTGGCTTCCACCCTGGCCCGTGGTGAAAGCCTGGAAGCGCATGCGCGGTCGGCGGAATACCGGATCATCAAATAAAGCAAAGCATCCGTAGAAGCGGCTTCAGCCGCGAACCATCCCGGCGGAAGTCCGGTTCGCGGCTGAAGCCGCTCCTACGGTAAAAGGGCGTTTTTCAGGGTTGGCTATGAGCAAATACTGGAGTTCCTTCGTTCACGAGCTGGTGCCCTATGTCCCGGGCGAGCAGCCGAAAATCGCCAACCTGGTGAAGCTGAACACCAATGAAAATCCCTATGGCCCGTCGCCGAAAGCGCTGGCAGCCATGGAGCAGGAGCGCGGCGACAACCTGCGCCTGTATCCGGATCCCAACAGCGATGTGCTGAAGGCGGCGATCGCGGACTACTACGGCATCGAGAAGTCCTATGTCTTTGTCGGCAACGGCTCGGACGAAGTGCTGGCCCATGTCTTCCATGGCCTGCTCAAGCATGACGCTCCCATCCTGTTCCCGGACATCAGCTACAGCTTCTATCCGGTGTATTGCGGGCTGTATGGCGTGCCCTTCACGCAGATTCCGTTGAACCGGAAGTTCGAGATTGATCTCAACGATTACCAGGCTCCCAACGGTGGCATCATTTTCCCCAATCCCAATGCGCCTACCGGCATTCCGGTGGCCCTGGCCGACCTGCGCAAGCTGCTTGAGCGCAATACGGAATCGGTGGTGGTGGTGGACGAGGCCTATGTGGATTTCGGTGGTGAAACCGCGATTCCGCTGACCCGTGAATTCCCCAACCTGCTGGTGACGCAGACGCTGTCCAAGTCGCGTTCGCTGGCTGGCCTGCGCGTTGGCCTGGCGGTGGGACATCCGGACCTGATCGAGGCCCTGGAGCGTATCAAGAACAGCTTCAATTCCTATCCGCTGGATCGCATGGCCATCGTGGGCGCCGCGGCGGCTTTTGCTGATCGCGCCTATTTCGAGCAGACCTGTGCCGCTGTCGTCAAAAGCCGTGGTGAAGTCGTGCAGGGCCTGACTGCGCTGGGCTTTGAAGTGCTGCCTTCGGCTGCGAATTTCATTTTCGCCCGCCATGCCGGCCATGATGCGGCGGCTGTTGCACTCAAGCTGCGGGAGCGCGGCATCATCGTGCGTCATTTCAAGCTGCCGCGTATCGATCAGTTCCTGCGTATCACAATAGGGACTGACGAGCAGAACGGTATCCTGCTACGGGCTTTGCGCGAGCTGCTTTGAGCGCCATGACCGCAAGAAAAAGCCCCGCACTGCGGGGCTTTTTCTTGCGGAATACTCTGTTGACCGCAGGAGCGGCTTCAGCCGTGAATCTTCAGCCGCTAAGCTTTGGCTTCAAGCGAGGACTTCGAGTGTGGGGTTCGCGGCTGAAGCCGCTCCTACGGTTTTTATTCGTTAATACTTCATGCTGAATCCCAGCGAAAAGGAATGTTCCCCTATTTCCGGATAAATCGTGAGCTGGTGCTTGTCTTCCGGCTTGGTCAGCCACATCGTCAGACCCGCTCCCAACGCACAACCGGCCACCACGTCACGCCAGTGGTGCAGGCCCTCATCCACGCGGGAATAACCGACAAAAGCCGCAGGCACCATGGCGGCCGCGCCCAGATCCCAGCCATAGCGTTCCCCGATGAAGGTGGCGCCGGCGCAGGCCATGGACGTGTGGCCGGAAGGAAAGGAATGCTGGCCGCCATTCGGCCGCTCGCCCCATGAGGTCGAATTGAAGCCCTGTTTAAGCGCTGTCGTGGCCAGCATGGTGGCCCCAATGCTGTAGGCCCATTCCTTGGCACCTTCCGTATCACCGGTATAGAGCGCTCCTGTCAGGCCCAGGGCCGGCAGCAGGTATTGCAGCATGTCACCGGCCGCCTGGTCGGTATCGTTACCATGCACCAGGCTGCCGGCATGGGCCGACGGAGACAGGACCAGGGCTGCCACCAGCCCCAGTGGAAGCAAAGGAAACAGGCAGACTGCTTTCATGGTTGTTCTTCTTGAGCAGGGCCATCCTGGCACCCGCGGCCGGCTGGCCGTCTTTCCCATGGCAGCACATTGACAGGGATCTCGTGAGGGAAGCGGCTAGACAGTTGTTAGAACGGTGTGAGAAAGGGGCCGAAAAAAGCGGCACCCTTGGGTGCCGTTTTGATTTGGAGCAGGGCCGCTTATTCGCGTTGCTGGCGGCCGTCACGGGGCCGTTCGCCTATCTTCACCTTGAGTTCGACTTCGCGGTTGTCGCGCTGCACCACCACCTTGATATCGGTCCCCGGTTTAAAGCCGGCGATCATATTGGTGGCCTGGCCGGCATTGTCCACGACCTTGCCTTGCACCTGGGTGAGGATGTCGCCCGGCTCCAGGCCGGCCTTCTGCGCCGGGCCGCCGCGCACGATGCCGGCAATGGCCACGCCTTTTTTTGTCTTGCTGCCTATCTGCGCCGCCAGCTCCGGATCCAGGGTGCGCACTTCAATGCCCAGCCAGCCGCGCACCACCTTGCCATCGTGTATCAGCGACTGCATGACGGTCTTGGCCAGCGACACCGGAATCGCGAAGCCTATGCCCATATTGCCGCCGCTCTGTGAATAGATGGCGGAGTTGATGCCCACCAGGTTGCCGTTCACATCCACCAGCGCGCCACCGGAATTGCCGGGATTGATGGCGGCATCGGTCTGTATGAAATCCTCGAAGGCATTGATGCCCAGGCCCTGGCGGCCCAGCGCGGAAATAATGCCCTGGGTCACGGTCTGGCCGACGCCGAAGGGATTGCCTATGGCCAGCACCACATCGCCCACCTGCGTGGGGCTTTCACGGAAAGGCAGCACCGGCAGCTTGTCCAGGTCTATGCGCAGCAGGGCGAGGTCGGTGCCGGGATCGGTGCCTATGACCTTGGCCTTGGTTTCGCGGCCGTCTTTCAGCGCCACCACGATTTCATCCGCGCTTTCGACGACATGGTTGTTGGTCAGTACATAGCCTTCAGGGCTGACGATGACGCCTGAGCCCAGCGAGGACTGCATGCGTTCCTGCGGCTGGCCACCGCCGAAGAAACGGCGGAAAAAGGGATCGTCCATGAAGGGGTTGTTCATTCGCACTTTCTGTGTGGTGTAGATGTTGACCACGGCGGGGGCCGCCACATTCACCGCAGCGGCATAGGACACGGGACCGCTGGCCGGAATGCCGCTGGTGGCAGGCAGGGCAGGGGCGGCCGGGCGTTCACCGGCAAAGGTCGGTTGCGTGTTCTGTGCGCTGCCGCCCTGCGGCCACCAGTGCTGCTGGCTGAAGACATAGGCGAGCACCCCGGCCAGCAGCAGCCAGGGCAGGAGGGTCTTGAAGCGCATGGGGACATTCTCCGGGAGTGGCACCGGCCAGGGGTTCATGGCGGGGCTTTCATTGGCAGTGCACTCGCGGGAATATGGTGTCCGGATTTTCCTGATTCAAGTGAGCGTTTGTATGAGCACCCTGCGCGAAGTCCTGTCCCTGCTGGATGCCACCCTGGAGCCGGGTCGCTTCCAGGATTACTGCCCCAACGGCCTGCAGGTGGAGGGCAATGCGCATGTGCGGCGTGTCGTCACCGGCGTCACCGCCTCGGCGGCGCTGATCGATGCCGCCATCGCGCGCAAGGCCGATGCCCTCATCGTGCACCACGGTTATTTCTGGAAGGGCGAGGATGCGCGCATCACCGGTATGAAACGCAGCCGCCTCAACAAGCTGCTGGCGCATGACATTTCCCTGATCGCCTACCACCTGCCGCTGGATGCGCATGTGGAGCTGGGCAATAACGCGCAGCTGGCG
>DASUXS010000084.1:0-2858 GCA_036377855.1 Moraxellaceae bacterium | reverse complement strand
TGCACTGCTCTTTGTTTCCAACTCCTACGTCGCCCCGGCGAAGGCCGGGGCCCAGCGTCTTTAGTAGCATTCGAAAAAGGCACTGGGCCCCGGCCTTCGCCGGGGCGACAGTTGTTTTTCTAGCAAACAGCAGCGCAAGTGCTCGCGCACTGCCCGTCAGCTCTTGCCAGGAAACTTCACAATCCCAACTGCCGGCTCCGGCGGTGGATTGGGATGCTCGGGCGCCTGCGGCTCCGCGCTTTCATAACCGCAGGCCACGCATTCCAGCCATTCTTTTTCACCATCGCGGCAAAGCCGTATCCGGTCTTCGGCATTGCACCTGGGGCAACGCGCACCGGCGATGAATTGCTTGCGGAGGGTCATGAGCATCCTCGATCTTATTTCGTAGGAGCGGCTTCAGCCGCGAACCAAATATGCGGGGTTCGCGGCTGAAGCCGCTCCTACGATATTTCTATTTTTACAGGCCGGAATGCCGCAGCAACGCATCCACTTTCGGCTCGCGACCGCGGAAGGCGACAAACAGGTCCAGCGCTTCGCGGCTACCGCCCTGCGCAAGAATGGTGTCGCGGAAATTGCGACCCACCGCCGGATTCATCACGCCTTCTTCCTCGAAACGCGAGAAGGCATCGGAAGACAGCACTTCCGCCCATTTATAGCTGTAATAACCCGCGGCATAACCCCCCGCGAAGATATGGCTGAAGCTGTGCTGGAAACGGTTGAAGGCCGTGGGCTGGATGACGGCGATACGCGCACGCACGGCATCCAGCGTCTTCTGCACCGAGCCTGCGTCCGGTTTTTCCAGCGCATGGACTTCCATGTCGAAGGCGGCGAACTCCAGCTGGCGCAGCATCATCAGGCCGGACTGGAAATTCCTGGCAGCCAGCATTTTTTCCAGCAGGTCGGCGGGCAGCGGTTCGCCGCTGTCGACATGGCCGGAAATCAGCGCCAGCGCCTCCGGCTCCCAGCACCAGTTTTCAAAGAACTGGCTGGGCAGCTCCACCGCATCCCAGGCCACGCCATTGATGCCCGACACCGGCGCCACTTCGATACGCGTGAGCATATGGTGCAGGCCATGGCCGAATTCATGGAAGAGCGTGGTGACTTCGCCATGGGTGAGCAGGGCGGGCTTGCCATCCACCGGCGGATTGAAATTGCAGGTGAGGAAGGCCACCGGTTTTTGCAGCGAGCCATCCGGCAGGCGGCGACGCACGCGGCAATCCGCCATCCAGGCGCCACCGCGCTTGTTGGCGCGGGCATAAGGGTCCAGCCAGAAACTGGCGATATGCGCGCCGTTCTCGAAGATTTCGTAAAAGGTTACATCGTCATGCCATTTCACGACGTCATGACGCTCGCGGATTTCCAGACCGTAAAGACGGCCGGCAATTGTGAGCATGCCGGCGATGACTTTGGGCGCCGGGAAATACGGGCGCAGGATTTCCTGGGAAATCGCGTATTTCTTTTCCTTGAGCTTTTCGCTGGCGAAGGTCACATCCCAGGGCATGAGGTCGGCAATGCCCAGCTCAGCCGCCGCAAAGGCTTTCAGTTCGGCCAGCTCTTTTTCCGCACCGGGGCGGCTGCGCTGCGCCAGGTCATTCAGGAAATCCATCACCTCACGCGGGCTGCGCGCCATTTTCGGCACCAGCGAGACTTCCGCGTAGCTGGCATAACCCAGCAGCACCGCTTCTTCGTGACGCAGGCGCAGGATGTCGTCTATCAGCGCGGAGTTATCGAACTGGCCGGCATTGGGGCCCTGGTCGGAGGCGCGGGTCACGAAGGCCGTGTAGACCTCCTCGCGCAGGGCGCGATCCTCGGCATAGGTCAGCACCGCAATATAGGAGGGAAAGTCCAGCGTGATGCGGAAGCCCTCCTGCTCCTTCTGCTGCGCCAGCGCGGCCAGCAGGCCCAGCGCCGACTCCGGCAGGCCGCCCAGCCGGCCGGCGTCGGGCAGCAGCTTGTCCCAGGCCTGGGTGGCGTCCAGCACATTGTCGGAGAAGGCGGAGGACAGCTCCGCCAGCTTCTCGGCGATATCGGCATAGCGCCGCTTCTTGTCCGCCGGCAGGCCGATGCCGCTCAGGCGGAAATCGCGCAGGGCGTTGCGCACGCTCTGCTGGTGGGCAATGCTGAGGGTGGCGAAACCCGGCGACTGCTCCAGCGCGGAGTAGGCCCGGAACAGCGACTCGTTCTGGCCAAGTTCGGTACCATAGGCGGCCAGCTTGGGCAGGGTGTCGTTATAGGCCGTGCGCCAGGCTTCGGAATTCATCACCGCGTTGAGGTGCGACACCGGAGCCCAGGCCTGCTCCAGGCGATCCTGCAGGTTCTCCAGCACCGCCGGCACGCTGTCCCAGCTCACCGCCGCCGTCGCCGCAGCCGTTCCCAGGCGCGCGATCACCGCGCGGTTATCGGCCAGGATGGCGTCGATGGCCTCCGCCACGTGTTCGGGACGGATGCGGTCGAAGGGCGGCAGGTGGTGCGGTTCCAGCAGGGGATTAGACATGTCCGGTATCCGGTTCGTTGTGCCCCGTCGCGGGCCGGGAGCCCCGGGCGGGGATGTACAGGAGGAAACACCATAGTGGCAGCCATTCGCGCCCACAAGGGCATCCGGCCGCAGATACATGACAGTGTATGGGTCGACCCCACCGCCGTCATCATCGGCGATGTAGTCATCGGACAGGACAGCTCGGTCTGGCCCTACGCCATCATCCGCGGCGACATGCACCGCATCCGCATCGGCGATCGTGTCTCCGTGCAGGATGGCAGCGTCCTGCACATCACCCACGCCAGCCGCTTCCATCCCGACGGATTCCCACTGAACATAGGTAGCGACGTCACTATCGGCCACCAGGCCACCCTGCACGGCT
>DASUXS010000083.1:0-5212 GCA_036377855.1 Moraxellaceae bacterium | reverse complement strand
GGGCCCGCGTTGTCGAACCCGCCGTTTGCGTTCAAATCATGAGAAGGGCAGCCAGGTTAGAAACACAAAGGCCCGCGAATGCGGGCCTTTGTGTTTCTAAACTGGCGTCCCCACGGGGATTCGAACCCCGGTCGTCGCCGTGAAAGGGCGATGTCCTAGGCCTCTAGACGATGGGGCCAGAACCTGGTGGAGCTAAGCGGGATCGAACCGCTGACCTCTACAATGCCATTGTAGCGCTCTCCCAGCTGAGCTATAGCCCCACATGCACACCTCTCGCGCTACACACCCATGCCTCGGGCAGATTGCGTAACGCCGTGCCTGTCACCGCTGGAGGGGACAGGCGGCCGCATTCTATGCAGCCCCCCCCGGGGTGTCAACGACAGCGGCCGGCGCCGGATTTTTCCAGGCCTTTTCCCAGTCCTTGCCTTCCTGCTTGGACACGCCACCCAGCACCGCCAGCGCCTGGCGCAGACGGAAACGGGTCATGTCTGCGCCCAGGATGTTCATGGCCTCCATCACCGGCGTGCTCGAGGCCGAACCGGAAATCGCGACGAAAATGGGGAACATGAAATCGCGCATCTTGAAGCCCAGGGCTTCGCTGACACGGGTCAGCAACGCCGCGATGCTGTCATGGTTCCAGACACGCAGGGCATCGAATTCCCAGAGCGTGATCTGCAGGATGCGGCGCACTTCGTCCGGCGTGAGCTTTTTGTGCACGAAGCTTTCCGGCGTCACCGGCACCGTGCCGGAGAAGAAGAAAGCGGCCCAGCCGGCGGCATCCGACAGCGTCTGGATACGCGGCTGGATCTGCGCGACAACACGGGACAGGTAGTCCGGGTTCACCGCCCACTTCTGGAAGGCCTGCATCAGCTGCGGCACCGACATCTCGCGCAGCCAGACACTGTTCAGCCAGGACAGTTTTTCCACATCGAAAATCGGGCCGCCCAGGGACACGCGCTTGATGTCGAAATTCGCCACCATCTCGTCCAGCGTGAACTTCTCGCGCTCATCCGGCATGGACCAGCCCATGCGGCCGAGATAGTTCAGCAGCGCCTCGGGCAGGAAGCCCATGCGCTCGTAATAGGTGATGCTGGTGGGATTCTTGCGCTTGCTGAGCTTGGACTTGTCCGGGTTGCGCAGCAGAGGCATATGGCAGAACACCGGCTGCTCCCAGCCGAAGAGCTTGTAAAGCAGCACATGCTTGGGCGTGGAACTGATCCACTCCTCGCCGCGTATCACATGCGTGATTTCCATGAGGTGGTCGTCCACCACATTGGCGAGATGGTAGGTGGGCAGGCCGTCGGCCTTCATCAGCACCTGCATGTCGACTTCGGACCAGGGAATCTCGATGTCGCCGCGCAGCAGGTCGGGAATCACGCAAGTACCTTCGCGCGGCACTTTCATGCGTATGACGGCGGGCTCGCCGGCGGCCAAGCGCTGGTCCACCTCGGCCTTGTCCAGGGACATGCAGTGGCCGTCATAGCCGGGATTCTGCTTGGCCGCCATCTGTTCGGCGCGCAGGCGGTCCAGGCGCTCGGCGGAGCAGAAGCAATGGAAGGCATGGCCACGGTCCAGCAGGACCTGCGCATGCTCGTGGTAGATCGCGCTGCGTTCGCTCTGACGGTAAGGCGCATGCGGGCCGCCCACGTCCGGACCTTCCTGCCATTCCAGGCCCATCCATTTCAGCGCGCTCAGGATCTGTTCTTCCGACTCGCGGGTGGAGCGCACCTGGTCCGTGTCTTCTATGCGCAGGATGAACTCGCCACCGTGCTGGCGCGCGAAGCAGACATTGAAGAGGGCGATGAAGGCCGTGCCCACATGGGGATCACCGGTGGGTGACGGGGCGATACGGGTGCGGACTTTGGTCATGACGCGATCCGGGCAAGCTCTGGTGGCGGAAGTATACCGGCGGCAGGCGGGGACGCATGCCGTCCTGGCGGATGGGCTAAATAAAAAGCCCCGCATCGCGGGGCTTTTTGCATAACTGGCGGAGAGGGAGGGATTCGAACCCTCGGTAGACTTGCGCCTACGCCTGATTTCGAGTCAGGTACATTCAACCGCTCTGCCACCTCTCCAAGCGGGGCGCAAAGATACCGGCTGGCGCGCCCCTTAACAAGTGCCTGGCGGGATATCTCCCCACCGGGCAGCGATGGCTCAGTCCAGCTTCACACCCAGGCGGTGCGCGACTTCCTCGTAGGCTTCCACCACGCCGCCCAGGCCCTGGCGGAAACGGTCCTTGTCCAGCTTCTTGCGCGTGTCCTTGTCCCAGAGGCGGCAGCCGTCCGGCGAGAATTCGTCGCCCAGCACGATATTGCCGTGGAAGAGGCCGAATTCGAGCTTGAAGTCCACCAGCAGCATGCCGTTGTCGGCGAAGAGCTTCTTGAGCACGTCGTTGACCTGGAAGGACAGCTCTTTCATCCGCGCCAGCTGTTCGTCGGTGGCCCAGCCGAAGGAGCGCACATGGTATTCGTTGACCATGGGATCGCCGAGCGCATCGTTCTTCAGGAAGAGTTCGAAGGTGGGCGGATTCAGCTCCTTGCCCTCCTCCACGCCCAGGCGGCGCACCAGGCTGCCGGCGGCGAAATTGCGCACCACGCATTCCACCGGAATCATGGTCAGCTTCTTCACCAGCGATTCGGTATCGGACAGCAGCTTTTCATGGTGCACGGGCACGCCGGCGGCGGCCAGCTTGTCCATGATGAAGGCGTTGAACTTGTTGTTCACCAGGCCCTTGCGGTCCAGCTGCTCCACCTTCTTGCCGTCGAAGGCCGAGGTGTCGTTGCGGTAGAGGATGACGACGTGATCGGCATCATCCGTGGCGTAAACCGACTTGGCCTTACCGGTGTAAAGGAGGTCGCGCTTTTCCATCAAAGTCTCCGGATGCCTGAGGCCAGTTGTTCACGATGGACTCAAACAGGGTTTTCGTCATGGCCTGGGTGGCCAGGGTTTCATCATCTTTCTGCAGGGCCAGGGTGTAGGCGCTCTGGCCGCGGGTCACGCGCAACTGGTAGGGCGCGGTCTTGCCACCCTCTTCGGCCAGCTCCAGGTAATACAGGCCGACACGCTGGTCGCGGTCGTCCACCTTCACCTTGGCGGCGCGCAGAGCCTCGTCAAGACGGTCCCAGATGGCATTGAAGTCGCCGGTGATGCTGACCACCGCATAGCCGTTGCCATCCTGGGTCAGGGCGGGTTTCTGCACGCCGGCTTCCGGGGCCGGACCGGCATCCGGCGTCGCCGCGGCGGTTTCCGGCAGCAGCAGGGGCTTGGGCTTGGGGGCTTCGAATTTCTTCTTGGGATCGAAGGCCACTTCAGTGCCCGGCGGAATCGGATACAGCGGGCGTATCGGCCGGCTTTCCTGGCCTGCCGGCAGCACCAGGGGCGGGGCCTCCGTCGCCGAGCGGTAATCGCTGGCGCGGTCGCGGAAATAGGTGCTGCAACCGGCGGCCAGCAGGGCCAGCGAGAAAACCGCGGCTGCCTTTGCCGCCTGCATCAAAGTACACCCGCCTGGCGCAGGGCGTTGCGCACCGGTTCCTTGCAGCCGTCGGCCAGCTCGGTCAGCGGCAGGCGGATACCGGTGTCGATGCGGCCCATGGCATGCAGGGCCCACTTCACGGGAATGGGATTGGACTCGATGAAGAGATCGCGGTGCAGCGCGGTCAGCGGCTCGTTGATTTCACGGGCGGCAGCGGCATCGCCACGCAGGGCGGCGGCGCAGAGCCGGGACATGGCACGCGGCGCCACGTTGGCGGTCACCGAGATATTGCCCTTGGCGCCCAGCAGGATGAGTTCATGCGCGGTGGGATCGTCGCCGGAGTAGACCGCGATGCGGTCACCGACCAGGGCGATGAGTTCGCGGCCGCGCTCGAGGTTGCCGGTGGCATCCTTGATGCCGGCGATATTGGGCAGGCCGGCGAGACGGGCGACGGTGGCGTTCTGCATGTCCACGCCGGTACGGCCGGGCACGTTGTACAGCAGCTGCGGCAGGGCCACGGCCTCGGCGATGGCCTTGTGGTGCTGGTACAGGCCTTCCTGGGTGGGCTTGTTGTAATAGGGGGTCACGAGCAGGGCGGCGTCGGCGCCGATGTCGGCGGCGGCGCGGGTCAGCTCTATGGCTTCCTTGGTGGAGTTGGCGCCGGTACCGGCGATGACCGGGATGCGGCCGGCGACAGTCTTGATGACGGCTTTGATGACGGCCAGGTGCTCGTCCACTTCCAGGGTGGCCGATTCACCGGTGGTGCCTACGGCGACGATGGCGTTGGTGCCCTCGGCCACATGCCATTCCACCAGTCGCTGCAGTGCCTCCCAGTCCACCGCGCCATCACGATGCATGGGGGTCACCAGGGCAACGATGCTGCCGCTAATCATGCTGTTCTCCAGGGGTTCGAAAGGCGATTCGAAAGGCTGATCCGGAAGCCTGGTTCGAAAGACAGGTTCGAGAAGACTGGCAATGGTAATGGCCGCCGCCGCCCTTGAACAGGTCAGCGCGGTATAGGGCACAAAATCCGCACAAACAAAAAAGCCGGCATAGCCGGCTTTTTGAAGAGAACCTGGAGCGGGAAACGAGACTCGAACTCGCGACCCCGACCTTGGCAAGGTCGTGCTCTACCAACTGAGCTATTCCCGCATGCTGTACAGGCCTGCCTGCACAGGAGGGCGCATTGTACCGATGGCCCCCTGCCTGTCAACGCATCCCGCAAGAAAATCAGGACTGGCTGAGGTCCGGCCAGGCGGCCTTGAGATAGATGCACATGGACCAGATGGTGAGGCCGGCCGCCACGATGAGCAGCAGGAAGCCCAGCGGGTCCAGCCAGGGATGGTGCAGCAGCAGCACGGTGATGGCCGTCATCTGCATGGCGGTTTTGAGCTTGCCCAGGTAGGACACCGCCACGCTGGCGCGCTTGCCCAGCTCGGCCATCCATTCGCGCAGGGCGGAGATGGTGATCTCGCGGGAGACGATGACGATGGCGGAAATCACCACCAGGATGTTCTCGTGGTGCCACTGCACCAGGATGACCAGGGCCGCCGCCACCATGAGCTTGTCCGCCACCGGATCCAGGAAACGGCCGAAGGCCGAGGTCTGGTTGAGGGTGCGGGCCAGGTAGCCGTCGAACCAGTCGGTGATGGCCGCCACCAGGAAGACCAGCGCCGCCGTCAGGTAGCGCCACTCAAAGGGCAGCCAGCTGGCGATGGGTTTGCCGTCGATGGGAATGTA
>DASUXS010000082.1:0-8618 GCA_036377855.1 Moraxellaceae bacterium | reverse complement strand
TGGTTGCCGCTGATGGCGGTGATGGCGGCCGGCACCTTCTGCAGGTTTTCCTTGCGGCGCTGCGCGGTCACCACCACGGTGTCTAGCTGACGGGCTTTTTCTGCAGCCGCTGGCGCTACGGGGGCGGTAGCTTCTGCTGTAGCGGCTTCCGCACTGGTGGCGGGAGTCGCGCTTTCTTCAGCCGGAGCGCCGGCCGCCGGAACGCCGGCCGCCGGATTTGTAGCAGTGTTGGCAGCGGGTACGGCCGCTGCATTCTCGTCGGCCAGTGCCAGCGTGGATATTGAGAGCAACAGGCTGGCACCCCCCAGCGCCTTCGCTACCGCCAGCGCCAGTGGTTTGGTCTTGAACAACATGAAACATTCCCCCGTCAAAAATTCATCGCCACATGGCGAGACGGAGGAAATGGCAGAAACCATGCCAGCCCGCGGAAAAATGACGCTGTCACAGAGCAAACGCAGCGCCATCAAGCCATTGCGCGGCCGGCATGGCGATGACACAGCGTCATGTCATCGATTCGTCATTCACGGGGTTGCTGCGTATCCGACAGCATCATGCTGGCTTTTCTACAGCAGCTGCTGCCTGCTTATTCTCATACGAAATAACTTAGCTTTATTCGTTCCTTATTCCTGGACGTTTGCACGCATACACTGCAAGCCGTTGGTATTCCGGCGCAGGCCGGCATTTTTTAGCCGGCGGCCCTGGCCGCATTTCAGGAACATCTCCCGTGAGCGAAACGCCCAAGAAACCCACCCTGCTTTCCCTGGAAGGCAGCGACAGCCAGCCGCTGTCCATACGCGCCAAGGCCCTGGTCTTTGCCGATCCCGCCTCGCAGCGCCTGCTCGACTACATCGAGCGCCTGGCGCCCAGCGAAGCGCCTGTGCTCATCATCGGCGAGACCGGCACCGGCAAGGAGCTGGTGGCCCGCCACATTCACCACCTCAGCGGACGCAAGGGTCCTTTCCTGGCGGTGAATTGCGGCGCCATCAGCGAACAGCTGGCGGAAAGCGAACTCTTCGGCCATGAAGCCGGTTCTTTCACGGGCGCCGTCGGCAAACGTGAAGGCTGGTTCGAGGCCGCCAACGGCGGCACGCTGTTCCTGGACGAAATCGGCGACCTGCCGCTGCCCATGCAGGTGAAGCTGCTGCGCGTGCTGCAGGAAAGGGAAGTGGTGCGCATAGGCTCACGCAAATCCATTCCGGTGGATGTGCGTCTCGTGGCCGCCACCAACGTCGACCTGGACCATGCCGTCTCCGCCGGGCATTTCCGCCGCGACCTGCTCTACCGCCTGAACATCGCCCAGGCCCGCCTGCCGCCGCTACGGGAACGTCCGGGCGACGTGCTGCCGCTGGTGGAACATTTCCTGCGCAGCTACAGCCAGCGCATGAGCATACGCACTCCGTCGCTGACACCCGCCGCTGCCGAAGCCCTGCTGGGCTATGCCTGGCCCGGCAATATCCGCGAGCTGGAAAACGTCGTGCATTTCGCGCTGCTGATTTCGCCCGGCGATGAAATCCGTCCCGAGCATCTCAAGGTCACCGGCGGCTGGGGTGCCGCCGGCCTGGGTTCCGGCAACTGGAACCAGGGCCAGGCCGCACGCAGCAGCAGCGCCGTGCATGCGGCGGATACGGAAGCCGAACCGCTGGACATCATTGCCCGCGAGCTGCGTCGTCTCTTCGACCAGCCCGGCGATGCCGTGTTCGAGGAGCTGGAAAGCCTGATCGTCACCGAAGCCTTCCGCCATGTGCGCAGCAACCAGGTCCACGCCGCGGCCTTGCTGGGCATCACCCGCAATGTCATGCGTACGTTGCTGAAGCGCCATGGCCTGCTCGCCGACAGCGGTTTTGCGCGCGGCGAGGTGGAAGGGGAGTGGCAGGAACAGCGCCTCTGAGACTTGACGTGACTTGGCTCTATATAACTTCGTCATTCCCGCGAAGGCGGGAATGACGATCTAGAAAGTATCCCAGCGAAATTACCTTGGAACCGCTGCTGCAATCACAGCAACACTTGTTGCTTTCTCTGCTGGCACTGCAACAAGTGTTGTTCATAAAGGAGCCGCAAGGCTCCTTTTTCAATGGTTTAGCGCATTTTCCGCCGTGGCATGACGCTTGCTCTTGCCCCTGCTGCCACGCGTCGCTTCCCGCCACAGGGACGGCCACCGACATATCAGGAGCATCACCATGAGCAACACCCCGGAAAGCAAACCGCTGGACACCCTCTGGTACACCCGCTGCCCCGTGCCCACCGGCCTCGGTATCGCGCTGCAGAAAGGCTGGCTGGAAGAAAGCTTCAGCAGCCAGTGCACCAATATCCAGTCGCTGCGCGAATCCAATGACAAGGCCGTGCGCGAATCGCATTTCGACCACACCCTGCAGAATTCCGTACGCCACGGCGGCAACATCCCCGCCATCTGGGCGCGCTCCAGCGGCCGCGAAACCCGCGTGCTGGGCCTGTCCTGGGCCGATGAAGTCCAGCTCATCCTGGCGCTGCCGGGTTCCGGCATCAAGACCGTGAAGGACCTCAAGGGCCGCCGTTTCGGCCTGCCCGACAACCGTAATGTGCAGATCGATTTCTCCCGCGCCCAGGCCATACGCGGCCTGGAAAACGCGCTCAAGCTGGAAGGCCTGGCCGTCAGCGACGTGCAGCTGGTGGATTTCGTGAAGGATGAAGGCCACAGCGATGAAGCCGGCAGCAATGTCGCCGGCACCCAGGTTTTCGGCGGCCGCCGTGGCGGCCAGAATGCCGAGCTCGCCGGCCTCATCCGCGGCGACGTGGATGCCATCTTCCTCAAGGGCGCGCATGCCGCACAGTTCGCCGCCGCCTTCGGCCTGCACACCGTCATCGACACCGGCTCGCACCCGGAACCGCTGATCCGCGCCAACAACGGCACGCCGCGCACGCTGACCGTGGACCTCAACCTGCTGGACAACCATTTCGACGCCGCCGTGCGCATCGTCGACCAGGTGCTGCGTGCGGAAGAGTGGGCCTGGGCGCATCCGGACGAAACCCGCCGTTTCCTGGCCCGCGAAAGCAATACCAGCGAATACTGGGTGACCCAGGCCTATGGCCAGGACGCGCATCTGCGCCTGCGCACCGACCTCGCCGAAGGCTCCATCGTAGCCCTGCAGGATTTCACCGATTTCCTGCAGCGCTGGAAGTTCATCCCCAATGCGGTGGATGTGCGCCAGTGGATTGATGCACGGGCTTTCGAAGCGGTGCAGGCGGGGCGGACAAAGGCGGCTTAAGTGGCCTTTGAATAGTCATTCGCTGTAGCAAAGAGAACGGGGCCACATGGCCCCGTTCTCTTTTTTACTTCCCCCATTAAAGAAACGTAATTCCCGCGAAGGCGGGAATGACGACATGAAGGGAAGAGGGAATTCACGACGTCTAACGCCACCAACTGTTGAAAACCCAACAGAAAATCCCATTCCGGTTTTAAGGTTATCCCAACAAAGTATTTCTGCCGGCGCCGCGCTCTCAATACGATCTGTCCAACTTGTTATAACAAGATGACGCCCGAATGAAGAACCCCATCGGCAAGATCGTCCCGCTCTCGCCGCAACCGCTTTACAGCCAGATCCGCGAGCTGCTGCGCGCGCGCATCCTGGACGGCACTTATCCGCCGCACAGCCAGATGCCCTCGGAAAGCGAGCTCGGTGCCATGTTCGATGTCAGCCGCATCACCGTGCGCCAGGCGCTGGGCGACCTGCAGAAGGAAGGCCTGGTGTTCAAGCTGCATGGCAAGGGCAGCTTCGTGTCCAAGCCCAAGGCTTTCCAGAACGTGAGCAGCCTGCAGGGCCTGGCCGAAGCCATGTCCGGCATGGGCTATGAAGTGGTGAACCAGCTGCTGGGCCTGCGCCATCTCAAGGCCGATGCCACCGTGGCGGCGCGCCTGCAGCTGCGCGAAGGCGATGCCGTCACGGAAATCCGCCGCCTGCGCCTGCTCAACCGCGAACCGCTGTCGCTGGAAGTCACCTGGGTGCCGCGCGACATCGGTGAGCAACTGCAGAAGGCCGACCTGGTCACGCGCGACATCTTCCTCATCCTGGAAAACGATGCCGGCATCGCCCTGGGCCATGCCGATCTCTCGGTGGACGCCATCCTGGCCGATGAAGACCTGGCGCGGGTGCTGCGCATCGAAGAGGGCTCCCCTGTGCTGCGCATAGAACGCCTCACGCATGACAGCGACGGCCAGCCCCTGGATTTCGAATTCCTCTATTACCGCGGCGATGCCTTCCAGTACCGCCTGCGTACCGACCGCAAGCCGGCGCCACGCGCCGGCCGCAAGAGCTGAGTTTTGCCATGAGCACAGAAATCGCTGCCGCCGTGCAGGAATACGACATCGTGGTGGTGGGCGGCGGTACCGCCGGCCCCATGGCCGCCATCAAGGCCAAGGAAAAGAATCCGGCACTGCGCGTGCTGCTGGTGGACAAGGCCAATGTGAAACGCTCCGGCGCCATCTCCATGGGCATGGACGGCCTCAACAACGCCGTCATCCCCGGCCATGCCACGCCCGAGCAGTACACCAAGGAAATCACCATCGCCAACGACGGCATCGTCAACCAGGCCGCGGTCTACGCCTATGCGAAACACAGCTTCGCCACCATAGAGCAGCTGGACCGCTGGGGCGTGAAGTTCGAAAAGGACGAGACCGGCGACTATGCCGTGAAGAAAGTGCACCACATGGGCTCTTATGTGCTGCCCATGCCGGAAGGCCACGACATCAAGAAAGTGCTCTACCGCCAGCTCAAGCGCGCGCGTATCAGCATCACCAACCGCCTTGTCACCACGCGCCTGCTCACCGATGCCGAAGGTGCGGTGAACGGCGTGCTGGGCTTCGACTGCCGCACCGCGGAATTCCAGGTGATACGCGCGAAGGCTGTGATTCTTTGCTGCGGTGCTGCCGGCCGCCTGGGCCTGCCGGCCTCGGGCTATCTCATGGGCACGTATGAGAATCCCACCAATGCCGGCGACGGCTACGCCATGGCCTACCACGCCGGGGCCGAGCTCGCGAATCTCGAATGCTTCCAGATCAATCCCCTTATAAAGGACTACAACGGTCCCGCCTGCGCCTATGTCACCGGCCCGCTGGGTGGCTATACCGCCAACAACAAGGGCGAACGCTTCATCGAGTGTGATTACTGGAGCGGCCAGATGATGTGGGAGTTCTACCAGGAGCTGCAGGGTGGCAACGGCCCTGTCTTCCTCAAGCTGGACCACCTGGCGGAAGAAACCATACAGAACATCGAAACCATACTGCACAGCAATGAACGCCCCAGCCGCGGCCGTTTCCACGAAGGCCGCCACACCGACTACCGCCAGAGCATGGTGGAAATGCATATCTCGGAAATCGGCTTCTGCAGCGGCCACAGCGCCTCCGGCGTGTGGGTGAACGAACGCGCGGAAACTTCCGTGAAGGGCCTGTACTCCGCCGGCGACATGGCCGCGGTGCCGCATAACTACATGCTGGGCGCCTTCACCTATGGCTGGTTTGCCGGCGAGAACGCGGCGGACTATGTGGCCGGGCGTGATTTCACGGCAGTGGACGAAGACCAGGTGGCGAAAGAGCGCGAACGCGTGCTGGCGCCGCTGTCACGCCCCGAGGGCCTGGCCCCGGCGCAGGTGGAATACAAACTGCGCCGCTTCGTGAACGACTACCTGCAGCCGCCCAAGGTCACGCGCAAGATGGAAATCGCGCTGCATCGCTTCGAGGAAATCCGCGAAGACCTCAAGCAACTGCGCGCCGAAAACCCGCATGAACTGATGCGCGCCGCGGAAGTGGCCGTGATCCTGGACTGCGCCGAGATGGCCGCGCGCGCCTCGCTGTTCCGTACCGAAAGCCGTTGGGGGCTGTACCACCACCGCGTGGATTTCCCGCAGCGCAACGATGCCGAGTGGTTCTGCCACGCCCATCTCAAGAAAGACAGCAGCGGCCAGATGGTGAGCTTCAAACGCGAAGTCGAGCCCTATGTCATCGCCATCGAGGCGGATGAAAAGCAGGCCTACCAGAAACTGCGTGTAGGCAGCGACAAGCTCGCCGCCACCACCTGAAGCCCCGTGAAAGGACGAGCAAGACCATGAGTTTCACTCCCCAGGACATACGCCAGCGCTCCAGCGCCCCGGTACTGATAGACGAAGACAAATGCATTGCCGACAAAGGCTGCATCGTCTGTGTCGAAGTCTGCCCGCTGGACCTGCTGGCCATAGACCCCGTGAAAAAGAAAGCCTTCATGCAGTTCGACGAATGCTGGTACTGCATGCCCTGCGAAAAGGACTGCCCCACCGGGGCCGTGCAAGTAAATATCCCGTACCTATTGAAGTAAGCAGAACGCCACCCAGGTAGCCCGTGCAACAGGCAAAGGAAAACCCCGGCGCAGAGGCGGAACGCCCGGCCGGCCACCATCATGATGACGTCGCCATGCGACAGGGGAATTGAAATGCAACTCAAGAAAATGGCTGGCGCCTTGCTGGCCTCGCTGCTTCTGGCCCAGGGGGCCCAGGCGGAAACCATACGCGTGGCCATAGGCACGCAGGACACCACCATCAACTGCGCCACCGGCGGCCTGCTCATACGCGAGCTCAAGCTGCTGGAAAAATACCTGCCGCATACCGGCAAGTACAAAGACGCGAAATACGAGATCGAGTGGAAGAACTTCACCTCGGGCGCGCCGCTGACCAATGAAATGGTGGCGGACAAGCTGGATATCGGCGCCATGGCCGATTTCCCCGGCGCCAACAACGGTGCTGCTTTCCGCAAGGCCGGCAAGAAGAGCATCTTCCTGTCCGTGCTGTCCGGCAGCACCACCGGCAGCGGCAATGCCATCGTCGTGCCCAAGGACTCGCCGATAGACAATATCGCCGAACTCAAGGGCAAGACCATTTCCGTGCCTTTCGCTTCCACCGCGCACGGCCTGCTGCTGCGTGCCGTGAAGGCCCAGGGCTGGGAAGACGGCCGCGATATCCAGATCATCGCGCAGGCCCCGGAAGTGGCCGGTAGCGCGCTGCAGGCCAACAAGATCGATGCGCATGCGGACTTCGTGCCTTTCGGCGAACTGTTCCCGTATCGCGGTTTCGCGCGCAAGATCTATGACGGCACCGAAGCCAATGCGCCGACTTTCCACGGCACGCTGGTGAATGCCGACTACGCCAGGAAATATCCGGAAATCGTGGTGGCCTACCTGCGCGCCGCCATTGAAGCCGACCGCCTGATCGCCGCCGAGCCGGAAAAATACAGCGAGCTCATCGCCAAGGTCACCGGCATTGAAGCGGAGGTGAACTACCTCTTCCACGGTCCGCTGGGCCTGCAGACGCGTGACCTCAGCTGGAAGCCGGAATACCGCCAGGCGCTGTCCACCGCCATCGACACGCTAACGCTGCTGAAGAAGGATGACCTTGGCCTGGACGTGAGCAATTTCGTCGACGACCAGTACATACGCGCCGCCTTCAAGGCTTCCGGCCTGGATTACGAAGCACAGCTGAAGAACTACGCCAAGCTGCCGCTGAAAGCCAAGGACGCCAACACCGGCAAGCCCATCACCGATTTCCGCCGTGTCGCGCAGGTCTGGGTGCAGGGTGAAGCCAAGGTGCGTCATTACGCCGCGCCGGAAAGCGCCTTCGCCGACCTGCGCAAACTGGAAAAGGCCGGCAAGAAAGTGCGCGTGGTGTATGCGCAGGATCGCAACACCGGCATCAAGCTGCTGGCGGACCGTGCCTGGTACACCGTGGACAAGAATGGCCAGGTCAATGCCTTCCTGTCGCGCGGTGCCGCCAATGCCTGGGTGAAGGCCCAGGGCGGCAGCGTGGCTGACTTCAATGCCGTGAAAGCCGCGGCCACCGTGGCGACGCGCTGAGTCACCATGACGGCAGCCATTTCCGCCACCGACTCCCTCCGGCGCCTGCGCGCCGGAGGTTTTCCGGCCGGACGCTGGGCCCTGCGCCTGGCGTCCGTGCTTGCCTGCGTGGCGCTCTGGCACCTGGCTGCCACCCGTCACGTCAATCTCGGCCTCATCACTTTTGCCAACGTGCCTTCACCCGCGGAAGTGGTGAAGGCGACCTTGGAGCTGCTGGAGTCGCCCAAGCTCTGGGCGCATGTCAGCAGCAGTCTTTATCGCGTCTTCGCCGGTTTCCTCGCCGCCGCTTTGCTGGGCATTGCACTGGGACTGGCCATAGGCCGTTCGCGCTGGATACAGGACCTGCTGCTGCCGCCGCTGGAATTGCTGCGGCCGATTCCGGCCGTGGCCTGGATTCCGCTGGCCATCCTCATGTTTCCCTCGTCGGAACTGTCGATGATTTTCATCACCTTCACCGGCGCGCTGTTTCCCATCCTGCTCAACACCATACATGGCGTGGAAGCAGTGGACCCGCGGCTGATCGCCTCGGCGCGCAGCCTGGGCAGCGGTCGCCACCATGTTTTCACGGAAGTGATCCTGCCGGCCGCCGCACCCAGCATCGTCACCGGACTCGCCATCGGCATGGGCACCTGCTGGTTCTGCCTGGTCACCGCGGAAATGATTTCCGGGCAGTTCGGCATCGGCTACTACACCTGGCAGTCCTACCTGCTGCAGAACTATGCCGACATCGTGGTGGGCATGCTGCTGATCGGCTTCCTCGGCATGGGCAGC
>DASUXS010000081.1:0-2383 GCA_036377855.1 Moraxellaceae bacterium | reverse complement strand
GCCTATGCCGAACTCAACCGTGCCTTCGGCCATATGATCACCCAGGTGGACCATGCACCGCAGGTGGTGATCGCACTGCTGGAAGGCGCCGTGCTGGGCGGTGGCTTCGGCCTGGCCTGTGTTTCCGATATCGCCATTGCGGTGGAAGGCGCGCAGTTCGGCCTGCCGGAAACCGGCCTGGGTGTGATTCCCGCCCAGATCGCTCCCTTTGTGGTGCAGCGCGTGGGCCTGACGCAGGCGCGCCGCCTTTCCCTTATCGGTGCGCGCTTCAACGGCGTGGAAGCCGCCCGCCTCGGCATTGCCCATCAGGTAGTGGCTGATGCTTCCGCCATGGACACTGCATTGGCGGAAACGCTGGCGCAGATCCGTAAATGTGCGCCGCAGGCTAATCGCGTGACCAAGGCGCTGTTGCATCGTGTCGGCCATGAGCCGCTGGAAGCGTTGCTGGATGATGCGGCGAAACAGTTTGCTCGCGCTGTGGCTGGTGCCGAGGGCGCGGAAGGCACCATGGCTTTTGTGCAGAAACGTCCGGCGAAATGGGCGGAGTGATTTTCCCTTCTCCCCGCCTAGGCGGAGAGAAGGTGCCCGAAGGGCGGATGAGGGGCAGCGCAAGATTTTGACGCCGCCCCTCACCCTAACCCTCTCCCAAGGGGAGAGGGGATAAAAGAAACACACGAGAAATTGAATATGGCATTTTCAAAAGTCCTGATTGCTAACCGCGGGGAAATAGCAGTTCGCGTCATCCGCACTGCCAAGGCCCTGGGCTATCGCACCGTCGCCGTCTACTCCGATGCCGATGCCAACGCCCTGCATGTGCAGCTGGCGGACGAAGCCGTGAACATCGGCCCGGCCAAGGTCTCGGAATCCTATCTGCGCGTGGATGCCATCCTGGATGCCTGCGCCCGGTCCGGTGCTGATGCCGTGCATCCCGGCTACGGTTTCCTTTCGGAAAACGAAGTCTTTGCCCAGGCCTGCAGCGACAAAGGCATCACCTTTATCGGCCCCACGCCCAAGGCCATTGAGCTGATGGGCAGCAAGCGCCTGTCCAAGATCGCCATGATCAATGCCGGTGTGCCCTGCGTGCCCGGCTATGAAGGTGCCGACCAGGCTGACGCCGTTTTCCTCAAGGAAGCTGACCGTATCGGTTTCCCGGTGATGGTGAAGGCCTCCGCCGGTGGCGGTGGCCGCGGCATGCGCCTGGTGCATACCCGCGAAGAATTGCCGGCCGCATTGGCCACGGCGCGTAGCGAAGCCCAGAACGCTTTCGGTTCTGGCGAACTCATCCTGGAAAAAGCCGTGATCGCCCCGCGTCACGTCGAAATCCAGGTCTTCGGCGACACCCACGGTGGCTGCGTCTACCTGGGCGAGCGCGACTGCTCCATCCAGCGCCGTCACCAGAAAGTCGTGGAAGAAGCGCCCTGCCCTGTCATGACCGCTGAACTGCGCCAGCAGATGGGTGAAGCCGCCGTTGCCGCCGCGCGCAGCGTGGACTATGTCGGCGCCGGCACCGTGGAATTCCTGCTGGATGCCCAGGGCAATTTCTACTTCCTGGAAATGAATACCCGCCTGCAGGTCGAACACCCTGTCACCGAACTGGTGACCGGCCTGGATCTCGTCGAGTGGCAGCTGCGCGTAGCCAATGGTGAAAAACTGCCGCTGGCACAAAGCGAAATCACCCTGACGGGTGCCGCCATCGAAGTGCGTTTCTATGCCGAAGACCCGGGCAGCAACTTCCTGCCGCAGACTGGGCCGGTGCTAAGCTGGATTCCCGCAGAACTGCCCGGCGTGCGCATAGACCACGGCATGTACACCGGTGGCGAAGTCAGCCCGCATTACGATCCCATGGTGGCCAAGGTCATCGCCTACGGTAAAACCCGCCACGATGCCGCCCGCCTGCTGGCGCGCGCCGTCGAGGACTCCGTGCTGCTGGGCGTGAACAACAACAAGCAGTTCCTGGTGAACCTGCTGCGCCATCCCGTGTTCGTTGCCGGTGATACCTCCACCGCCTTTATCGAAAAGCATTTCAGCGACGACGTCAGCCTCAAGCCCGCCGTGGCCGATGCCGAATCCCTGGCCATTGCCGCCACGCTGATCCTGCATGCGCAGCATGAGGCCGGCTTTGTCACCGGCCTGGCCGGCGCCACGCCGCTGCGCCTGCAGGTGGGTGAAGTGCTGCATGCGCTGACAGTGCAGCTGCGTGGCGATGAGCTCACCATCCACCACAACGGCGCCAGCAACAGCATCAAGCTGCTGCAGTCCACCGCCGATACGCTGAGCTATGAATTCGGTGGCGTACGCCGCCGCGTGGCCTATGCGCGCCAGGACAACACCCTGTTCCTGGATCGTGCCAGCGGCAACCTGGCCATCAGCGATGTCACGCATG
>DASUXS010000080.1:0-4547 GCA_036377855.1 Moraxellaceae bacterium | reverse complement strand
TTGCCGGCCACGCGGTAGCCCGGCACAGCAGCCTTGATGGCGGTGCCGTCGGTGGTCACCACCGACTCCATCATGGGAATCAGCTTGTGCGCGACATCTTCCGCCAGCACGCGCTCGCCCTTCACCGGGCCGTCCACTTTCAGGAAGCTCACCGGGCGCTCGATGCCGCCGGAGGCCAGCATGGCGTAGGCGCGGGCCAGCTGCAGCGCGGTCACGGTCATGCCATAGCCATAGGACATGGTGGCGATTTCCACCGGACGCCAGCGTTCCGGCGGCTGCAGGCGGCCGGCGCTTTCGCCGGGGAAGCCGGAGCCCGTGGACTTGCCGAAACCGATGCGCGAATAGAAATTCGGCAGGGTTTCACGCGGCAGCGACAGCGCGATCTGCGCCGCGCCCACATTGCTGGACTTGGTGATGATGGTGCCGATGTCGATGACGCCGTAATTCTCGTGGTCACGGATCAGCTTGTCGTAAACCTGCAGCGTGCCCGGCGCCGTGTTGAACTGGCTGCGCGTGGTGTATTTGCCGCTTTCCAGGCCGACAGCCACGGTGAAAGGCTTCATGGTCGAACCCGGTTCGAACATGTCGGTGACGGCGCGGTTGCGCATTTCATCGGGACGCAGATTGCTGCGGTTGTTGGGATTGAAGGCGGGCTGGTTGACCATGGCCAGCACTTCGCCCGTGTCCACATCCAGCGCCACCGCGGTCGCTGCGCGTGCGCCGTTCTGTTCAACGGCCTGCGCCAGCTCGCGATAGGCGAGATATTGCGTACGGGCATCAAAGCTCAGGTAGACGTCCTGGCCCGGGCGGGCGGGACGCACCAGCGCCACATCCTTGATCTTGGAGCCCTTGAGGTCGCGCAGCACGCGCTTCACGCCGGGCACGCCGCGCAGCTTGTCTTCCAGCTCCAGCTCCAGTCCTTCCTGGCCCTGGTCATCCAGGTTGGTGAAGCCGAGGATGTGCGAGGTGACCTCGCCTTCCGGATAGAAACGGCGGTATTCCGTCATGCCGTAGACACCGGGGAATTCACGGGCCAGCAGCAACGTGGCAGCATCCGGCGAAAGATGGCGCTTCACATAAAGGAATTCGCGCTGGGCATTCTTTTTCAGGCGGTTGCGCAGCCATTCCGGATTCAGGTCCAGGGCGGCGGCGAGCTGCGCGGTGTCCAGCTTGGCAGCCGTGGCTTCCTTGGGATTCACCCAGATGGACACCACCGGCGTGCTCACGGCCATGGGCAGGCCGTTGCGGTCGCGCAGGATGCCGCGGTGCGCAGCAATGGATTCCAGACGCAGCATGCGCGCATCGCCCTGCTTGCGCAGGAAGTCGCGGTCCACCACGTTCAGGTAGACGGCACGCGCCGCCATGCTGCCGAACAGGCCCAGCATGATCAGGCTGACCAGGCGATGACGCCCGGTGAATGTGAGCTTGCCGTCCGCGCTCATTGCCGCACCATCATGATTTCAGTCGGCAGGGGATTGCGCATCTGCAGCTGCTCGGTGGCCAGCTTGCCGACACGGCCGTAGGCGCCCCAGGTGTGCTGTTCCAGCAGCAGCTGGCCCCATTCCGTTTCCAGGCGGTCGCGCTGCACTTCCAGCTTCTGCAGGTCGTTGAGATAAAGACGCGACTTGTGCGAGCTGTAGGCCACGGCCACCGCGGAACTCACCAGCGTGGCCACGATCAAGAGCGCCAGCACCGGGCCCTGCAGGGCCAGCAGGCTGTGCTGCAGGCGATCCGCCACGACCTTTTTCACGGAGGCTTTCGGCAGAGGGGCTCTTTGCACGGCGGCGTTCATGCGGCCTCCGCGATCTTTTCCGCCACGCGCAGACGGGCGCTGCGCGCGCGCGGATTGGCCTGCACTTCGGCGTCGGAAGGATCTATGGCCTTGCCGATGATCTTCAGGCGCGGCTTGAGCATGTCCACCGTCACCGGCAGGCCGGGCGGGAAATCGTCGCCCTTGGCTTCTTTCTGGAAGAACTGCTTCACCATGCGGTCTTCCAGCGAATGGAAGCTGATGACGGCGAGGCGGCCACCGGGCTTGAGCACGGCCATGGCATCGCGCAGGAACTGCTGGATATCACCCAGCTCGTTGTTGATGGCGATGCGTATGGCCTGGAAGGCGCGGGTGGCGGGATGCTTGTGCTTTTCCCAGGCGGGATGCGCGGCGGCGACAATTTCCGCCAGCTCTTTGGTGCGGGTGATGGGCTTTTCAGCGCGCGCCTTGACGATGGCGCGGGCAATGCGGCGCGAGTGACGCTCTTCGCCGAATTCGAAAAGCACGCGGGCCAGTTCGTCTTCGGCCACGTCGGCAATCCACTCGGCGGCGCTGGGGCCCCGCGAGCTGTCCATGCGCATGTCCAGCGGACCGTCATTCATGAAGCTGAAGCCGCGCTCGGCATCGTCCAGCTGCGGCGAGGACACACCGAGGTCGGCCAGCACGCCGTCGACAGCGCCACGCAGGCCCTGCGCGTCCAGCACCGAGAGGATTTCTGCAAAGGATTCGTGCACGATCCGGAAGCGGCCATCTTCGGCAGCCAGGGCGGCACCGGTGGCAATGGCCTGCGGGTCCTTGTCGAAACCGATCACGCGCGCACCACCCTCCAGCCTGGCCAGCAGGTGGCGGGTGTGGCCGCCGCGGCCGAAAGTGGCATCCACATAGACGCCGCCCCGGGCTCCCAATACCGACACGACCGCCTCATCAAGGAGCACGGTCTGGTGGACGAAGGTGCTCATGGTTACAGCGCCAGTTGATCGATAGCGGTGGCAAGGTCGGGCGCCGAGAAATCGGCGCTCATGGCCTGGGCCTGCATGGCATCCCAGGCCTGCTTGTTCCAGACCTCGCATTTCTTGCCCTGGCCGGCCAGCACCACGGACTTTTCCAGTCTGGCGAAGCTGCGCAGTTCAGGGCTGAGGAGCAGACGCCCGGTGGCGTCGATATTGACCTCGGTGGCGTAGCCGATAAGGCGGCGCTTGAGCATGGCGTAGGCCGGCTGGGAGCTGGGCAGCTGGTCCAGGCGGGCCTCGATGGCTTCCCATTCGGGGAGGGGGTAAAGGACAAGGCAGTTTTCGCGGATATCGACGGTGGCGACGAATTTGCCCTGGCAATCGGCGAGCACGCGCTCGTGGTAACGCGTCGGTAAACCGATGCGCCCCTTGGCGTCCATATTTAGCTCGTCAAAACCCCTGAACACGATGCGTCATCCACTCGCTTGGATTTTCTTCCAGAATTCGCCACAAAACTGCACTTTTCACCACCTGGCGAACTATAGAGAAGGGGCTTGAACAGCGTCAAGGAAACCACCATCAGTTATAAGAAGTCACTAAGCCTTTATTTATCAAACACTTACAAACTACTGCTCAAAATAGCAGCAACCATCAAAACAAATAAAAACAATAACTTACAAAGCCTATTTAATGCGAAAACTCAGGTTACGCGCATGAAAGAATTTTTGGTTATATGCGGGGGCCGCTTGGGAACGACAGGGGCTAAAGCAGTAAGCAGTCACTGATCGGGAAAGCATCAATACGCCAAGGAAACGACAGGAGACACCGGACTGCCCGGGGCCGGGCAGTTGGTGAGGAGAATGGGAGGAGTCGGCCTGTAAGCCGGGTTCTGTCGAGGACGGTCATTCCTCTAGGCCCACCGTCGCCAGTGGGCTCAAGCAACCTACCCGGTTCCCGCGCGGGCCGCGCGTATGGAACCCTATTTGGTCTTGCTCCGGGTGGGGTTTGCCGTGCCGGTCTGTTACCAGACTCGCGGTGCGCTCTTACCGCACCGTTTCACCCTTGCCTGATCCTGCCCTCCACCGAAGCGGACAACAGGCCATCGGCGGTCTGCTCTCTGTTGCACTTTCCGTCGGCTCGCGCCGCCCAGGCGTTACCTGGCACCCTGCCCTGTGGAGCCCGGACTTTCCTCCCCCGCCCTCCTGCAAGCAGAAGCGCGGCAGCGACCGTCCAGCCAACTCCGGCGCGGAGCTTAAGGGCCGGCCCCGGGGGATACAAGGCGAAATTGCAGCGGATCGACAGCGGGCGCGGCCGCCCCCGGGAAACGCCGCGCCGGGTCCCTCAGCCCTTGGCCGCCAGCGCGCGCTCGTAGAGGGCGTTCTTCTTGAGCCCGGTGATCTCCGCCGCCAGCGCCGCCGCGCGCTTGAGCGGCAGTTCGGCTAGCAGCAGATCGAGCACGCGCAGGGCCTCACCACTCACCGCCTCATCCCCCTCAGGCGCCTGCCAGCCAGCCACCAGGATCACGCATTCACCCCGTTGCTGATTGCTGTCGGCCGCCACCCAGTCGTGCAGCTCGCCCAGCGGCAGGCCCTTGAGGGTCTCGAAGGTCTTGGTCAGCTCACGCCCCAGCACGGCCAACCGGTCCGCACCGAAGATGTCGCGCATATCGGCGAGGGACTCGAGCAGGCGATGCGGCGCCTCGTAATAGATGAGGGTGCGTGGATCTTCCCTGACCTGCTCCAGGCGACCACGGCGCCCGACCGTCTTGGCCGGCAGGAAGCCTTCGAAACTGAAACGATCGGATGGCAAGCCCGCCGCCGACAGCG
>DASUXS010000079.1:0-7515 GCA_036377855.1 Moraxellaceae bacterium | reverse complement strand
CGCTGTTCTGCTCGTCGCTGGCGGCATAGACAAAGGTGATGACGGGATGCTGCAGGATGAGTTCGCGCAGCATTTCCAGCGCCGGACTGGCCAGGATTTCATCGTTGTAACGACGGCGGAATTCCACCCACTTTTCCGGGTCATGCCCGAACCATTTGCGCAGCTCCGGGCTGGGCGCGATGTCCTTGAGCCACAGGTCCACCTGGGCCGTGTCCTTGCTGATGCCGCGCGGCCACAGCCGTTCCACGAGCAGGCGGAAACCGTCGTCGTCGGCGGGCTCTTCGTAGATGCGTTTCAGCTTGATCATGTCCTCCTCCCTGGCTTGGCAGCCGCTCCGGGGCCTGCGCCGATCAATGGCCTGTCCGGCCCTTTGCAAGGCTGGCGGGCTGAGGCAGACTCCGTGACCTGTCAGTCAACAAGTATCCGGATTCCGTATGACCGTTGCCACCACCCCTGCCTCTGTCGCAAACCCCCAACAGATTCTGGTGACCGGCGGTGCCGGCTTCATCGGTTCCAGTGTGGTGAAACTGTTGCGGCGCCGGTACCCGGAAGCCCGGCTGCGCGTACTGCACCTGCCCAAGGAAAACCTGCTTAACCTGCAGGGCGTGGACGGCGTGGAGCTCTTGCCCGGCGACCTGCTCAATCCCCTGGACATCAAACGCGCCGTGGCCGGCTGCGATGTGGTCTTCCACCTGGCCGCCGTGTATGCGCTGTGGCTGCCGGACATGGGCATCATGGACCGCGTCAATGTCGACGGCTCGCGCCTGGTGCTGGAAGAGTGCCTGCAGCAGGGCGTGAAGCGCGTGGTCTTCACCAGCTCCTTCGCCGTGTTCGCCGGCCAGGGCCTGGACCGCGCCTGCGACGAGCGCTCGTCCTTCGCGCTGTCGGAATCGCATTACAGCCGCACCAAATATGAGTCGCACCGTCTTGCCGAATGGTATGCGCGCCATGGCCTGGACGTGGTCATCGTCTGCCCGGCCGCACCGGTCGGTCCCGGCGATGTCGGTCCCACGCCCACCGGCAAGATCATCACCGAGCTGTTCCGTACGCCGGTGGCCATCGCCCTGGCCACGGAAGCCAATTACATCGATGTGCGCGACTGCGCCCTGGGCCATGTGCTGGCGCTGGAAAAAGGCCGCTGCGGCGAAAGCTATATCCTGGGTGGCGAAAACTACACGCATGCCGACATCGTGCGCCGTGCCCTGCGCCTTACCGGCCTGCGCCGTTCGCTGGTGGTGTTGCCGCCGGATGCGCTCAAGCCGGCCGCGCATGTGCTGACGCTGCTGGCGCGTTTCACCGGCAAGGCGCCGTTCACCACGCCGGTGGAGCTGGAAATCACCAAGAAGGGATTGGTGGCGGACGCATCAAAAGCCCGTCATGAACTGGGGCTGACCGTGCGTCCCATCGAAGAAACCCTGCGCGATGCCATCGCCTGGTTCGTGCAGCACGGCTACATCACGGATGCCGCGGTGGTGGAGGCCATGCAGGGTTATCGCCTGCCGGCCGATGCAGCGGTTTCTGCCTGACAAAAAAATCGTTTTCGTAGGAGCGGCTTCAGCCGCGAACAGATGCCTTGGGTTCGCGGCTGAAGCCGCTCCTACGCAATGCCCTCAGGCTTGATTGCCCTTGGCGTAACACTCGTCCAGCGCCAGCGTGTAATACTCCATGCCGCGCTTCGCCGCCGCAAAGGCACGGCGCTGCAGGTTCTCGTCATTTCCGCAGAGCAGTTTCACCAGCTCCATGGCCTCATAGGGATGGGCATCGTCGTAATGCGCATGGGCGCGCAGCCAGGCCATGCTGCGACGATCAATACGTGCCTCGCCACGCTCCGCATAGGCTTTCATGCCATGCACCACCGACACCGTCCAATCACCGGTTGCCCATTCAATGGCGAGATTGGTGGCCGCCACGCCTTCGGCAATACTGCCGCGCTGGTTGATATGCCAGAGGAAATGATTCACCGCATCCATGGCTGCCGGCGGTGACACCGTATCCAGTGCTTCCGCAGTGATGCCGAAGCCCATGGCCCAGTCGCGATACCAGTAGAGATGGCGCTGTTCTATCTTGATGTTGTTGATCAGCCAGTCGCGCGCTTCCAACACACCGGGGACGTTGGTCTCAAACGCCTTTGACAATGTAAGCCCCATGTAATGCGGGAAATTGCCAACCAGTGGATAGAAGTTGAGCAGGGCGTGACGGAATCTCGCCACTGACAACTGGCCAGCCGCCATTTCGGTGAACAGGGGATGACGCGAGATATTGTCCTTGTAAGGAACGAGCTGGTCCCAGAAGGACTGGGCCCAGGCGGGATGGGGCGTGCGCTCCACGTGACCGTAGAGCTCCTCTTTTTCGCGGGCAGTCACGGCAAGTCCTCTTTGCGTGGCGATGGTTGTTGTTATGGCCAGATGGCTGCTTGGTCATCGGTGCTACAAGAGTAGGCCTGATGGGCCCTGATGGGAAAGGCTGATGCTCGTCGGCGACAAGCGGAAAAGCCGGTAGTCCTCACGGGCCTGATCTAGGCTTGGCTGAGTTGCTTCGTCCTGTTTGGCGGGGCGGCTCATAAGAGGGACGCCTGCAGATCATCGGCAGTCATAAGCGACAGTGATGACACAAGTGGCAAGGAATGCAGGGTAAGGCCCCGGAGGGGACGTAAGGGATATGTTGTACCCGGACAATACGGAACAGGCAGCCATTGAAGAGCTGGTCCGCCGCCGCAGCTGGAAGCTGGGCTTTGGCGGCGCCCTGGAAGCCAGTTACGACAATGACCACCGCAACCGTGCCGTGCAGGCCTTCCAGCACAGCTCGGTCTTCATCCTGCTGCTCTACGTGCTGCTGAGCACGGGCATCTACATGCTCATCCCCCCGGAAGAGGTCTGGCGCTGGTTCGCGCTCTACGGCTGGGTGGGCATCATCATCATTCTCGCCGGTGTCTTTTCCCGCATTCCCCTGCTGGATGCCTGGTTCGAGCTTTATGCCGGCTTCGGCAGTTTTGCTGCAGTGGCCTTGTCGGTGGCGGTCACCGGCGTGGTGTCGGGCGAGCTCACCCATGTCGCCATCATGTACGCCATCATCATCATCTACAGCGTGGTCGGCCTGCGCTTCAAGCACGCCCTGTTCGCCGGCTGGCTGGGCGGCCTGGCCGGCACCCTGCTGGCCCTGGCCCTGGGCGGGCGCGTGGAGTGGGAGCTGCTGCACCGCACCTATACCGGCACCAGCCTGCTGGGCATGTTCATCGCCTATTACGCCGAACGCCGCGACCGCGAACTCTATCTGCAGACGCGCCTGCTGCAAGCCGCACAGGAGCGCACCGAGGAATATGCCGGCCGCCTTGACCGTCTCTCGCGCCAGGACGCGCTCACCGGCCTCGCCAACCGCCGCCATTTCGACGAAGAGATGCAGCAGGAATGGCGCCGCGCCGCACGCCAGCAGACCTCGCTGGCCGTGCTCATGATAGATATCGACCACTTCAAGCATTACAACGACACGCTGGGCCATGTGAACGGCGACAGCTGCCTGCGCAAGGTGGCCAGCGTGATTGCCGCGCATACGCGCCGTCCGGGTGAACTGGCCGTGCGCTACGGCGGCGAGGAATTCCTGCTGCTGCTGCCGGAGACCGATCGCGAAGCCGCCTGCCAGCATGCGCAGCGTCTGCTGGAGGCCTTCCGCGAAGCGCGCATTCCCCAGGCCCCGGGCCTGGCGCGCGAATTCGTCTCGGCCAGCGTGGGCGTGGCGGTGGCCGTGCCCGGCATTTCCATGCTGGCGCCGGGCGAGCTGATCTGCGCCGCTGACGATGCCCTCTACGAAGCCAAGCATGCCGGCCGCGATGCCTGGCGCTATGCCGCCGGCCTCGCCGACCACGGCGGCAATTCCCCGCCGCGCCAGCACGAACACGTCTGAGGTTTATCTCGAATGGCAGGCCGCTGTCCTGCCCCACTGTCATCCCGCTGTCGCCCCTCCGTGGCACAAGTCTTGCTGATTGCCATCCTACGGTGCGTTTTTTTCAGCGGGGAATACTGTGTCCATCCATGTTGCACTCCACCATGTCACTGATTACCGCTATGACCGCCCCATCACGCTGGGGCCTCAGCTGGTGCGGCTGCGGCCTGCACCACATTGTCGCACGCGCATCCTTTCCTACTCCTTGAAGGTCACGCCTGCCGAGCACTTCATCAACTGGCAGCAGGACCCGCAGTCGAATTACCTGGCCCGCCTGGTGTTCCCGGAAAAAACCACGCGCCTGCGCGTGGAAGTGGACCTGGTGGCCGAAATGGCCGTGCTCAATCCCTTCGATTTCTTCCTGGAACCCAGCGCCGAAAAAATCCCCCTGCAATACGACGCCAGCCTGGAGCAGGAGCTGGCCCCCTTCCGCCAGACCCTGCCGCTGACGCCCCTGCTGAAAGATTACGTGGCAAAAATTCCGCGTACACCGCGCGCCACCGTGGATGCCCTGGTCGACATCAACCAGCGCCTCTACAAGGACATCAGCTATCTCATACGCATGGAGCCCGGTGTGCAGACCCCGGAGGAGACGTTGAAGAAACGCTCCGGCTCCTGCCGCGATTCCGCCTGGCTCATGGTGCAGCTGCTGCGCCATCTCGGCTTGGCCGCGCGTTTCGTGTCTGGCTATCTCATACAGCTCACGGCGGATGTGAAATCCCTGGATGGCCCCTCCGGCCCCGAGGCCGATTTCACCGACCTGCATGCCTGGTGCGAGGTCTATCTGCCGGGTGCCGGCTGGATAGGACTGGACCCGACCTCGGGCCTGTTTGCCGGCGAGGGCCATCTGCCCCTGGCCTGTTCGCCGGAGCCTTCGTCGGCGGCGCCCATCAGCGGCCTGCTGGAAGAGTGCGAATGCGAGTTCTCGCATGAAATGAGCGTGCAGCGCATTTATGAAGCGCCACGTGTCACCCAGCCCTATACGCGGCATCAATGGGCCGAGATAGAAGCGCTGGGCCATGCCATTGATGCTGACCTCGCGGCCATGGATGTGCGCCTCACCATGGGTGGTGAACCGACTTTCGTGGCAGTGGATGATCCGGATGGCGCGGAATGGAATACCGCCGCGCTGGGCCCCACCAAACGCCGTCGCGCTGCCGTGCTCTACCACCGCATGCGCGAGAAATATGCGCCGCAGGGCCTCACGCATTTCGGCCAGGGCAAATGGTATCCGGGCGAGCAGCTGCCGCGCTGGTCGCTGAACTGTTTCTGGCGCAAGGATGGCGAGCCCATCTGGCTGGACCCGGAACTGATCGCCGATGAAGACAAACACTATGCCGCCGACGCTGTTCTGGCCGCGGAATTCCTGCATGGCGTGGCCAGCCGCCTGGGCTTGTCCAGCGATTTTGTGTTCCCGGCCTATGAAGACCTTTTCTATTACATGTGGCGCGAACGCCGCCTGCCGGAAAATGTCGATCCCCTGGATTCGCGCGTGCAGGATCCGCTGGAGCGGGCGCGGCTGATGAAAGTCTTAAGCCAGGGCCTGGATAAAGTCATAGGCCATGTGCTGCCGCTGTCACGCAATCCGGCCGGCACGGACTGGCAGACCGGGCCCTGGTTCCTGCGCAGCGAGCATTGCTATCTGGTGCCCGGCGATTCACCGATTGGTTATCGCCTGCCGCTGGATTCCCAGCCCTGGGTCAGCCAGGCGGATTATCCCTATGTGAATCCGGTGGACAGCTCGGTGCAGCGCGCGCCGCTGCCGGGCCAGGCCAGCCTGCGCCGGCAGGTGCTGGGCGAGCGGGCAGCGCCTTCACCCTCGGCCCGGCGTCCACAGAGTGGCGAATCGGCTTCCTGGCTGACTCGCACCAGTCTCTGCGCGGAACCGCGCGATGGCCGCCTGTATATCTTCATGCCGCCGCTGGCGCAGCTGGAGGATTATCTGGAGCTGGTGACGGCGGTGGAGGCCACTGCCGCGGAATTGCAGATGCCGGTGCTGCTGGAAGGTTATGAGCCGCCGTCTGATCCGCGCCTGACGAATTTCCGCGTGACGCCGGACCCCGGCGTGATCGAAGTGAATATCCATCCCTCGTCCACCTGGGGTGAGCTGGTAGACCGCACCACGCATCTCTATGACGCCGCGCACAAGACCCGCTTGAGCAGCGAAAAATTCATGATTGATGGCCGCCATACCGGCACCGGCGGCGGCAACCATTTCGTGCTGGGTGGCGCCACGGTGACCGACTCACCCTTCCTGCGCCGGCCCGACCTGCTGCGCAGCCTGGTCGCTTACTGGCATAACCATCCCTCGCTGTCCTATCTGTTTTCCGGCCTGTTCATAGGCCCGACTTCGCAGGCACCGCGCGTGGATGAAGCGCGCAATGATTCGCTGTATGAGATGGAAATCGCCTTCAAGCAGATTCCCGGCCCGGGCACGGCATTGCCACCCTGGCAGCTGGACCGCCTGCTGCGCAACCTGCTCATCGATGTCACCGGCAATACCCATCGCGCCGAATTCTGCATAGACAAACTGTATTCACCGGATGGCAGCAGTGGCCGCCTGGGCCTGCTGGAACTGCGCGCCTTTGAAATGCCGCCGCATGCGGAAATGAGCCTGGCGCAGCAGCTGCTCTTGCGCGCGCTGGTGGCGCGTTTCTGGGACAACCCCTATGAGACTTCGCGCCTGGCGCGCTGGGGCACGGAGCTGCATGACCGTTTCATGCTGCCCTATTACGTGGAGCAGGATTTCGCCGACGTCATCACCGAGCTGCAGCAGGCCGGTTATGGCGTGAAGCAGGACTGGTTCGCCCCGCATTTCGAATTCCGTTTCCCGCGCTATGGCGATTTCGCGGTGAAGGGCATGGCGCTGGAACTGCGCCATGCGCTGGAGCCCTGGCATGTGCTGGGCGAGGAGGGCGCTGTAGGGGGCACTGTGCGTTATGTGGATTCCTCGCTGGAGCGCATGCAGGTGAAAGTCACGGGCCTGGCACCGGACCGCTACCAGCTCACCTGCAATGGCGCGGCCCTGCCGCTGCAGCCCACCGGCGTGGTCGGGGAATATGTCGGCGGTGTGCGTTACCGCGCCTGGCAGCCGGCGGCCTGCCTGCATCCGGCCATAGGCGTGCATTCGCCCCTGGTCTTCGATCTCGTGGACACCTGGATGCAGCGTTCACTGGGTGGCTGCCAGTACCACGTCATGCATCCGGGGGGCCGCAATTACGCCAGCTTCCCGGTCAATGCCTTCGAGGCGGAAAGCCGGCGCCTGGCGCGTTTCTTCCGTATGGGGCATACACCGGGAGCCGTACAGCCGGTGACGCCGTCGGCCAATCCCGATCATCCCTTCACTCTGGATTTGCGGCGGCGCTAAGCACGCGCTCTGCTACCATCTGGCGGAGGCCACGGCACAGGACCGTGGCCTCCGCGCACCTGAATGAAGCAGCCCTGAGCCCCAAAAAAAACAGCCATGAGCGATCTGCTAGCCAGCTATCCCCACGACCCCCGTCGCCATGACGAAGTGCGCGACCGCGAAGGCGGCCTGCATGCGCACTGGGCGCCGTTCGCGCGCGTGCTGGCCGGCAT
>DASUXS010000078.1:0-4477 GCA_036377855.1 Moraxellaceae bacterium | reverse complement strand
ACGGCCAGGGCATCAACCGCCTGGGCGAGGTGGTGGACCTGGGCGTGAAGCTGGGCCTGATCGACAAGTCCGGTGCCTGGTACGCCTACAAGGGCAACAAGATCGGCCAGGGCAAGGGCAATGCCTGCAAATACCTGGAAGAGAACAAGGACATCGCCCAGGACATCGAAAAGCAGATCCGCGAGCAGCTGATCGGCGATGTGGTGGTGCCGGCGGACTCCGATCTTGATGATGCCTACGACGAAGCCGACGCCTGAGTCTTCGGAAGGCCCTTCCCCGGAGTTCCTGCATGGCCGTGCCCTGGCCATGCAGGCCCGCCGCGAGCATTCCCGCCAGGAAATCCGCCAGAAGCTGCTGGAGCTGGGCGGAGAGCCGCAACAGGTCGAGCAGTTGCTGGATGAGCTGGTCCGGCGCCGCCTGCAGTCCGATGCCCGTTTTGCCGAAATCTATGTCCGCAGCCGTGCGGAAAGAGGCTATGGCCCGCGTGTGATCGAGGCCGAGCTGCGTGGCCGTGGCCTGTCCACCGAGCTGGTGCAGGAGGCCATGGCGGACAGCGGCTATGACTGGACCGAGCAGGCCAAGGTCCAGCGCCAGAAGCGTTTCGGCCGGTCCCAGCCGGCGGAGATGAAGGAAAAGGCCCGCCAGGTCCGCTTCCTGCAATACCGGGGATTCAGCAGCTCCCAGGTCAGCCAGGCCCTCAAGGGGGGATGGAATGGAGGCACTGAGGAGGACTGACTAGTCCCTTTCCCACCCTCGATTCATCCCGAACTCCCCTGGCCGCAGAATGGCCGAAAATCCCCTACGAATCAGGCCTTTGTGCCGCTATAATCGCCGGTCTTTTCCAGCCGTCCGTCCCGCTGCACCTGCCAGTCCGGGAGACAAAGCCCGGAGTTTTGCATGAAAAGCGCCGCCATCCGCGAAGCCTTTCTCCGTTTCTTTGAAGAAAAAGGTCACACCCGTGTGGCCTCGAGTTCGCTCGTCCCCGCCAACGATCCGACCCTGCTGTTCACCAATGCCGGCATGAACCAGTTCAAGGACTGCTTCCTGGGCCTGGACAAGCGCGCCTACACCCGGGCCGTGTCCTCGCAGAAATGCGTGCGCGCCGGCGGCAAGCACAACGACCTGGAAAACGTCGGTTATACCGCGCGTCACCACACCTTCTTTGAAATGCTGGGCAACTTCAGCTTCGGCGATTATTTCAAGCGCGATGCCATTGCCTATGCCTGGGAATTCCTGACCTCGCCGAAATGGCTGGCCATCCCGCAGGAAAAACTCTGGGTGACGGTCTACGCCACCGACGATGAAGCCTATGCGCTGTGGCAGGATGAAATCGGCGTGCCGGCCGAACGCATCATCCGCATCGGCGACAACAAGGGCGCGAAATACGCTTCCGACAATTTCTGGGCCATGGGTGACACGGGTCCCTGCGGTCCCTGCACGGAAATCTTCTACGACCACGGCGCCGATGTGGCCGGTGGTCCCCCGGGCTCGCCCGATGAAGATGGTGACCGCTATATCGAAATCTGGAACAACGTCTTCATGCAGTTCAACCGCACAGCGGACGGCGTGCTGCATCCGCTGCCGGCCCCGTCGGTGGACACGGGCATGGGCCTGGAGCGTATCTCGGCGGTCATGCAGCATGTGCATTCCAATTACGAGATCGATCTTTTCCAGAGCCTGCTGAATGGCGCGGCGCAAGCTATCGGCTGCAGGAATGAAGGCCAGGCCTCCCTCAAGGTGGTGGCGGACCATATCCGTTCCTGCTCCTTCCTGATCGCCGACGGCGTGCTGCCCTCCAATGAAGGCCGCGGCTATGTGCTGCGCCGTATCATTCGCCGCGCCTGCCGTCATGGCAACAAGCTGGGCGCCAATGGCCCCTTCTTCCACAAGATCGTGGCCGCACTCGCGACGGAAATGGGCGGTGCCTATCCCGCGCTGAAGACGCAACAGGCCGCGATTGAAAGGGCGCTGAAGAACGAAGAAGAACAGTTCGCCAAGACCCTGGAGCAGGGCCTCAAGCTGCTGGAGCAGGAACTGGCTGGCCTCAAGGGCAATGTCATTCCCGGCAAGGTGGTGTTCAAGCTTTACGACACCTACGGTTTCCCCGACGACCTCACTGGTGATATCGCGCGTGAGCGCGGCCTGACCCTGGACCTGCCCGGTTTCGAGCAGGCCATGAAGGAGCAGCGCGAGCGCTCGCAGGAAGCCGGCAAGTTCGACCTGGATTACAACAGCCTGATCAAGGTGGATGCGGATACCCGTTTCCAGGGCTATGAAGGCACGCAGGGCTCCGGCCGTGTGCTGGCCCTGTTCAAGGGCGCCGACAAGGTCGATGTGCTGAACGAAGGTGAGCAGGGCGTGGTCGTGCTGGACAGCACGCCGTTCTACGGCGAGTCCGGTGGCCAGGTCGGTGATACCGGTTATCTCGACAGCGGCAGCCAGCGTTTTGAAGTGCGTGACACCACCAAGGCCGGCGGTGCGCACCTGCATCACGGTGTGGTGACGCGCGGCAGCCTGCGTGTGGGCGATGAAGTGAAGGCCGAGGTTGATGCCGGCCTGCGCGAGTCCACCAAGCGCAACCACTCCGCCACCCATCTCATGCATGCCGCCCTGCGCCAGATCCTGGGCTCGCATGTGCAGCAGAAGGGCTCCCTGGTCTGCGCTGATTATCTGCGTTTCGACTTCTCGCAGCCCGAGGCCATCAAGCCTGAGCAGCTGGATGCCATCGAAGCCCTGGTGAATGCCGAGATCCTCGCCAACCAGGCGGTGCAGACGGAAGTCATGGCCGTAGACGACGCGCGCAAGAAAGGTGCGATGGCGCTGTTCGGCGAAAAATACGGTGACACCGTGCGTGTGCTCAGCATGGGCACGCCCGGTTTCTCCATCGAGCTTTGCGGCGGCACCCATGTGTCCCGCACCGGTGACATCGGCCTGTTCAAGATCACCAGCGAAGGCGGTGTGGCTTCCGGCGTGCGCCGTATCGAAGCCAAGACCGGTACCGGTGCCCTGGCCTTTGTGAAATCGGAAGAAGAGGCGCTGGTTGAAGTCGCCGCTGTCGTGCGCGCGCCGCTGGCCCAGGCCGCGGAAAAAGTGCGCCAGCTGGCCGAGCGCAATCGCGAGCTGGAAAAAGAGCTGGAGCGCCTGAAGCTGAAGTTGGCGGCCTCCGCCGGTGACGAGCTGCTCAACAGCGCCATCAGCGTGGGCGCCGCCAAAGTGCTGGCGGCCCGTCTCGATGGCGTGGACCCCAAATCCCTGCGCGACACCATGGACCAGCTGCGTAACAAGCTGGGCTCCAGCGTTGTCGTGCTGTCAGCGGTGGCGGATGGCAAGGTCAGCCTGGTGGTTGGTGTCAGCGCCGACCTCACGGGCAAGGTGAAGGCTGGAGAGCTGGTCAGCTTTGTCGCGCAGCAGGTGGGTGGCAAAGGCGGTGGTCGTCCCGACATGGCGCAGGCCGGCGGTACCGATGCCAGCAAGCTGCCGGAAGCGCTGCAGTCGGTACAGGGTTTTGTGGCAGAACGAATCTGAAATACGGATGCGCCGCGAGGCGTAGAGGGTTGAGACAGAAATGGCTTTGATTGTTCAGAAATACGGCGGCACCTCGGTGGGCTCTCCGGAGCGTATCGAAGCCGTGGCCGAACGTGTGCTGCGCTGGCACGCCAAGGGACATGACATCGTGGTGGTGGTGTCCGCCATGAGCGGTGAAACCAACCGCCTGATCGCGCTGGCCAAGGCCATCATGCCTGAGCCGGATCCGCGTGAACTGGATGTGATGATTTCCACTGGCGAGCAGGTGACCATCGCGCTGCTGGCCATGGCCATCAAGAAGCGCGGTGTCGAAGCCCGCTCCTACACCGGTGCCCAGGTGGCCATACGCACGGACAGTGCCTTCACCAAGGCCCGTATTGAAGCCATTGACGACGCCCGCATGCGCGCCGACCTGGCCAAGCGCCGCATTGTCATCGTCGCCGGTTTCCAGGGCGCCGATGCCGAAGGCAACATCACCACGCTGGGCCGTGGGGGCTCCGACACCACGGGCGTGGCGCTGGCCGCTGCGCTCAAGGCTGACGAGTGCCAGATTTATACCGACGTGGATGGCGTCTACACCACCGATCCCCGTGTCGTGCCCCAGGCCAAGCGCCTGGACCGCATCACCTTCGAGGAAATGCTGGAGATGGCCTCGCTGGGCTCCAAGGTCCTGCAGATCCGCTCCGTTGAATTTGCGGGCAAATACAATGTGCCGCTACGCGTGCTGTCGAGCTTCAGCGATGAAGGCGAAGGCACTCTGATTACTGTCGATGAGGAAACCATGGAACAGCCCGTCATTTCCGGTATCGCGTTCAACCGCGACGAAGCCAAGATCACCGTGCGCGGCGTGCCCGACACCCCGGGCATTGCCTTCCGCATCCTGGGCCCGATTGGCGATGCCAATATCGAAATCGACATGATCGTGCAGAACGTGGCGGCCGATAACACCACC
>DASUXS010000077.1:0-3213 GCA_036377855.1 Moraxellaceae bacterium | reverse complement strand
AGGCGCAGCAGCGCTTCACGACGCGATGCGCCGAGGCAGCGCAGCAGCGCCAGCGTATCGAAATGGCGCTCGGCAAAACGGCGCGCGCTGGTGGCGATGGCCAGCCCCGCCAGCACCACGGCCATCATGGTGGCCAGGCTGAAATAACTCTGGCTGCGCGTCAGCGGCGTACCGATTTCCGGGCGGCCCTCACGCACATCGGTGATGCGCATGCCCAGGCCCAGCTGTGGCTTCAGGATTTGTTTGTAGTCGGCCACGGCCGTGCTGTCGCCGCTGACCAGCAGCTGGTAACGGATACGCGAACCCGGCTGTATCACCTGGGTGGCGGCGACATCATCCAGATGCATCAGCGCCCGTGGTGAAAAGGCCGTGAAGCCGCCTTGGGCCGGTTCGTAAGCCAGAATGGCGCTGATGCGCAGGTTTTTTTCACCCAGCTGCACCGTGTCGCCCACCTTGGCCTTGAGCAGGCCCAGCAGGCGCTCATCCAGCCAGATGCTGCCGGGGGCGGGAATCTCACGCGTGATTCTTTCGCGGTCGCCGTCGCGCAGGCGGATTTCCCCACGCAGGGGATAGCCCGGGCTGACCGCTTTCACCGAACCCAGCTGGAACTGGTCGCCAAAGACCAGCACGGAAGAGAATTCCAGGGTGTTGGCCTGCGCCAGGCCGGCGGCCTCTGCGTCGCTGTGGAATTTTTCCGGCAGCGGGCGCGAGCTGCGTACGACAAGATCGGCGGCAATCAGTCGCGCCGCTTCCTGCTGCATGCGTTTTTCCACGCCGCTGCTGAAAAAGCGCAGGCTGGTGGTGGCCGCCACGGCGACAATGAGCGCCACCAGCAGCAAAGTAAGTTCGCCTTGGCGCAGGTCGCGCCAGAACCAGCGCCAGGATTCGTGCATCACAGCAGGCGCCCGCCATCAAGGCGCAGCTGGCGCTGGCAGCGTGCCGCCAGTTTTTCATCATGGGTGACCAGCACCAGCGTGGTGCCGGCCTCGGCATTGAGGCTGAAAAGAAGGTCGATGATCTGCTGGCCGGTCTGGCTGTCCAGGTTGCCGGTGGGCTCATCGGCAAAAAGAATGGCGGGATTGCCGGCAAAGGCGCGTGCCAGCGCCACGCGCTGCTGTTCGCCGCCGGACAGCTGTCGTGGCGTGTGCTGCAGGCGATGGCCCAGGCCCACGCGCTGCAGCCATTCCCGGGCGGTGTCGGCATTGCCGCGACCATTGACGGACAGCGCCAGCATCACGTTTTCCAGCGCGGTGAAGGTGGGCACCAGCAGGAAGGACTGGAAGACAAAGCCCACATGCTGTTTGCGCAGCGCGGCGCGGCCGTCTTCGTCCAGGGTGTCGAGGCGGATGCCGGCCAGCTGCACGCTGCCGCTGCTGGGCGTGTCCAGTCCGGCCAGCAGGCCCAGCAGGGTGGTCTTGCCGGAGCCGGAGGCGCCGACAATGGCCACGCTTTCACCGCGTTTGATGGTGAGGCTGGCGTTGTGGAGAATGGGAAGCTCGCTGCCGCTGCTGGCCACGGATTTGCTGACGGCCTCAGCCGCAATCAGGATGTCGGAGCTCATCAAGGGCGCCTTGCTGGGAAAATCATGAAGAAAAAAATCATCAGCCAAGCGCGGCTGAAAACTTTGCTGGCCGTGGTGCTGGCCCTGCTGTTCAGCGCTGCCGGACCCGCCCAGGCCGCAAAAATCCTGGTCTTCGGGGATAGTATCAGCGCCGCTTATGGGCTGGAAGTTGAGCAGGGCTGGGTGTCGCTGCTGCAACAAAAACTGAACAAAGCCGCGCCCGGACGGCATCAGGTAGTGAATGGCAGCCTCAGTGGCGAGACCACCGCCGGCGGGCGCAAACGCCTGCCGCCGCTGCTGCAGAAGCATAAACCCGACATCGTGGTGCTGGAGCTGGGGGGCAATGACGGCCTGCGCGGCCAGCCGCCCACGCTGATGGCCGACAATCTCAAGGCCATGATTGCCGCGGCACGGGGCGCCGGTGCCAAGGTCATCCTCCTGGGCATCAAGATCCCGCCCAATTACGGCAGCGCCTACCGCAACGCTTTTGAAAAAGTCTTTGCCAGTGTCAGCCAGTCGGAAAAAGTGCCGTTGCTGCCTTTCTTCCTGGAGGGGGTGGGCGGGAATACCAGGCTGGTGCAGGCCGATGGCATACATCCCACGGCCGAAGCGCAGCCGCAGCTGCTGAAAAATGCCTGGCCGCTGCTGGAAAGTGCATTGAAAGGATTGAAGTAAGCGGCGGAGTCAGCCGGGAAAGAAGCCGCGATAAAACACAAACCCCACCACCAGCAGCAACATGAAGGCGCTGCCCCAGGCCCACAGCTTTCTCTGGCGGGCGCAGCCGGGGCAGAGCCTGACGGCGTCGCGTCCCTGCCAGCGCGGTGTCACCAGTACATAGGCATCGGCGATGCCCGTGCCGCAGTTGAAACACTGCTCACGCCGGTTGCGCTGGCGGCCACGCCAGCTGGAAAACACCAGCCAGCCAAAAAACAGCAGGACCGGTGCCGCCAGCAAAAGGCCGCGCATCAGAGGCCCAGCTTGTCCAGGGCCGCGCGCAGGCGCTGGCCCAATGCCGCCTGCTGCTCGGTGGCGACACCGGTTTTCAGCAAGGTCTCCAGCAACTGACGGGCTTCGCCTTCATCGCCTTTGCGCAGGCCGCGGCTTTGCAGGCGCTGCATCTGGCGGGCACGGCGCGCTTCCTGCTCGGCTTCCGGCGAGGGCAGCTCCAGCAGGATTTCCAGGTCCAGGATCAGGTCGCCGGCACGGCGGGTATCGTCGCTGGCGGGCAGGGCGGTCCAGGCCTGGATACGGGCTTCCTGTTTTTCACGTTTGGCTTTGCCGGCACGTTCGCGGCGTGCCGACTCCAGCTGCTGGCGTGCCGCCTGGAATTTTTCACGCAGGGCGGCGGTTTTTTCGCGTGGCAATTCCATGCCACGGAAGGCCTCTTCGATACGGGCGGATTCTTCGGCCACGACTTTGGCATCGTCCTGCGCAGCCAGGGCGGCATAGGCCTGCACCAAGGCTTCCGCCTCATGCACCGAGGCTTCGCGGGCCTGCTGCCGGCTCCTGGCTTCGGCATCGCGTTTGTTGAACAGCGCATCGCTGGCTGTACGGAATTCCTGCCAGAGTTTGTGGTCGTGCCTGGGATGGGCCTGGCCTATGCCTTTCCATTGCTGCTGCAGCTGTTTGGCGCGGTCGCAGGCGGCGCGCAG
>DASUXS010000076.1:0-6648 GCA_036377855.1 Moraxellaceae bacterium | reverse complement strand
CCGGGGCGACAACAGGGTTAGTAGCTCTGATGGAGCAGCTGCCGCTGTCAGGGTTGGTAGCTGCTGCCAGGTCGGCTGTTGAGGTCGGTGTATCAGCCCTCTTCCAGCGGCATGATCACCCAGAGGATGAGATAGAGGATGATGCCGGGGAAGGCAGCGCTGAACAGCGAGACCAGTACATAGACGATGCGCAGCACCGTGGGGTCCAGGTCGAAGTATTTGGCCAGTCCGCCTACCACGCCGGCAATCATGCTGTTGTGGCGCGAACGCCGCAGTGCCTTGCCGCCTGTATCGGATGTGCTCATCACCTTCCTCCTGCTGCTTGCTGGAATTGCCGGCCGCAATGACGGCCGACACCGGGAGATGTGGCAGCGGTGTCGGCACCATTCAACGGCAGTCAGGGCAAAGGAAACAAAAAAGCCACCGGCTGTCCACCGGTGACCTGTAACGCATGTCGCCGGATTCAGTCGCGAGCGGCTTCCGCCAGCATCAGCGCGACATTGCGTTCCGCCAGTGCGGCGATGGTGCGCGAGGGATTGATGCCCAGGGCATGGGGGATGATGGCGCCGTCGGCGACATACAGGCCGGGGTAGTGGAAGACCTCGCCGCGATGGTCCACCACGCCTTCCTCCACGCTGTCCGCCATGCGGCAGCCGCCCAGGGGATGCGGCGTGGCCAGGTCGCGTAGCAGTGTCCAGGTGAAGGGCGTGAAGATGCGCTTGGCATTGTTGGCGGTGGCCAGGCGTTTGTGCAGGGCATTCACCTTGTTGAAGGCATCCGTCGAGGGCTTCACATCCCAGTCCAGCGCCAGCTGCATGCGCCAGGGCGGCAGCAGGGAGCGGCGCAGGGTCATGACGCCGTTGGAGGCATCCACGCTCTGCGCAAACCAGGCGATGCTGTGCTCGGCGCTGTTGTAGCGGCGTACCCGGTTCAGCAGGCGGTTGATCAGGCGTTTGTACCAGCCCAGGTCCAGCCAGCGCCGCGCCTGGCGCAGGGCCTTGCTGACATAGGCCTTGGGCAGGTCGCCCAGGGCGCCGTCCTCGATGAAGATATGCGCGCCCTCGTAACCCTGTTTGTCCAGGAAATCGATGGCGCAGGAAATGGTGGGGCCGCGCGTGGGCAGCATCTTTTCCTTGTGCACGGAGAAGGTGAGGAAGTCGCCGTTGGAGCTCCAGCCCTGGCCCAGCTGGCTGGAGATGGCCGGCAGGAATTTCTTCTCGTCGCGGGAGCGCAGCAGGATTTCCGTGGAGCCCAGCGAGCCGGCGGAAAGCACCACGCGACGCGCCCGGAATTCGCAGGCCTCGCGTTTGCCGGCATCGATATTTTCAGCATGCACGACATAGCCGCCGGCGATTTTCTCCACGCTGTCCACCATATGCAGCGGACGGATCTCGGCGCCGTGGTCTTCGGCAATCGCCAGGTAGTTGTAGTCCAGGGTGTTCTTGGCTTTCACCTTGCAGCCGGAGCAGCAGAAGCCGCAGTGATTGCAGGTGCCCTGTTCGCGACCTTGCGCATTGATGAAGCGCCGGGATTTCTCATCGGTATAGGCCTTGGGATCGTCGCGTTTCCAGTCTTCATCGAAGGTGACGGCCAGCGGCACCTTGTGGAAACGGTCGCCGGCGCCTATCGCTTCCGCCCCCTTCTTCATGGCGAAATAGCGCGGCGGCAGCTGCGAGTCCGGCATTTCCTGGACGTTCATCACGCGGCCCACGGTGTCGTAATGCGGCTGCAGTTCGGCGAAGCTGATGGCGCTGGGCCAGTGTTCGTCGAAAGTGGAGGCCGGCGGCACCACGGAGACATTGCCGTAAATCAGTGAGCCACCGCCGACCCCGGCCCCCATGGCCACGGACATGTCGCCGAACCAGCGGAAGTCCAGCCAGCCATGCTGCTTGTGCGGCTCATCCACATCAAAAATCCAGTCGTCGCCGGGACCGCGCGGCATGTCCCTGGGCAGCCAGCGGCGGCCGCGTTCCAGGACCAGGACTTTCCAGCCGGCCTCGGCGAGACGGGCGGCGGTGACGGCACCGCCGAAACCGGAGCCCACCACGATAGCGTCGTAAACCATTTCCGCGGGATTGTTGTTCATGAGACTGTCCCTAGTGTTTTAGTTTTTCCTGTTCTTCAGCCCAGGCTGCCCTGCCACATTTCGTGGCGGCGGCCGAAGCGTTCGTCGTCTTTGTAGAAAATCGCGTGCGTCATCACGTGGTAGTGCACGAAGGGAAAGCCGTTGGCCAGGGTCTGTGTCTGCTCATGCACGCGCCGCCAGGTTCCCGTATTGATATAGATCTGCTCGTGCCGCTCCTGCTCGCGTTCGCGCACGGCCAGCGGCACCATCTCGGCATGGTGGGTGTGGCCGTAGACCACGTAATCCGCCTCCAGCTTTTTCAGCTTGGCCTCGGCGGCGGCTTCCTTGCGGTAGGTTTCGGGGCGGGAGAATTTCTCCACCATCTTGGCGATCTGGCTCTGCATGCCGAAAGGCAGGGTGCGCTGCAGCGTGAACATGGCCTGCAGCGCATCCACGGTGTCCAGCTTCCAGGGCTTGTCCAGCTCGTGGACAAAGCGCAGGTCCAGCAACGGGCCGCAGCCGTCTTCCCAGAGCTCCATCAGCTTTTGTTGCTGCGTGCGCGTGCCGAAGTGATGGCTGGCCAGGGCGAAATAATTGGGCAGGGAAATCAGCGGCCGGATGTTGTCAGCCTCCTTGAAGGCCAGGTAGAGCGGATGGTCGTCGGGCAGGTCCAGTTCGCGGCGCACGCGGTCGGGAAAGCCGTTGAGGATTTCGATGACGATGGCATCGCCCAGCGAGGCGGCATCACGGCCTTTGCTCTTCTGGAAATTCACCTCGTCGAAGATGTCGCCATGCTGCAGGTGCAGGCGGTGGTCGCGGCAGATGGCGGCGATGACCGGGTCTTCTTCCAGCGTGTGCGCAAAGGGCCGCAGGCTGTTGTTTTCCAGCGCCATGGCGCTCTTGATCTCGCCGCGCAGCCTGTCCCAGCCGGCGCCGCGCAGGTGATAGAACCAGTCGTGGTTGCCCACCATGTAGTGGAAATGGACGGGGATGTTGAAGGTTTCCTGCGTGTGGCTGGCGACCACGGGCAGGCGGCCGTTGAGGTTGCGCAGGGCGGAAAAGGCGTCGTCGTTGCGCGCGAGTATGCGGCGGGTGATGGTGCTGACATCGTCGACGAGGTGTATGGCATCGTCCCAGGGACGCACCGCGGTATGCAGCCAGTGTTCGGAGCGCATGACATCGAGGATGTCGCCGAGCAGCACGACATCGATGCGGTCCAGGGGCTCGAACACCCCTTGGCGCTGGCCGGGCTTGCGCCGCCAGCAGGCCGATTCCGCCTGGCTGGACAATGTGTGCACGAACTGCCGGAAAGCCCCTGCGTTGATGGTTTCGCAGGTGCTGCCGTCGGTGAGGTGCAGATCACTGATGATGACAAGCATGGCGCAGGCGGTCGTCCTTGAAATGGACTCAGCCTAGCAGCTGCCTTCATTTGAAATTTATTGTGGAAACTACGGAGTCATTCATCCGCAAAAAAATACCGGCGGTCCCGCTTTGGCGGTCGCCGGTATTTTTTTCACGATGAACGGGGGTGTCAGTGCGCTGCCACCAGACGGGAGGGTGGCAGCGAGAGGCGCAGGATGCGCTTGATCACGGTGCCGAACTGGGCTGTCAGGGAGCCGGTGTTGTAGGGCAGGCCATAGCGTTTACACAGCGCTTCGATTTCCGGCGCGATCTCGGCATAGCGATGTGCCGGCATGTCCGGGAAGAGATGGTGCTCGACCTGGTGGCTGAGGTGGCCGGACAGGATGTAGAGCAGGCGGCTGCCGCGGATATTGGCGGAGCCCAGCATCTGGCGCACATACCACTGGCCGCGGCTTTCGTTCTGCGTTTCCTCTTCGGTGAATAGGATGACGTCGTCGGTGAAATGGCCGCAGAAAATGATGATGAAGGCCCAGATGTTGCGTATGACGTTGGCGGCGAGATTGCCCAGCAGCACGCTCCAGAAAATCGGAAAGGCCAGGAGCGGGAACACGATGTAATCCTTGAGGCCCTGCATGCCCATCTTGCGCATGGATTGCCAGAAACGGCCACGCACATCCTGCCAGCGCACTTCGCCGCTGCGCAGGCGGTCCATCTCCAGGTCGTGCATGGCCACGCCCCATTCGAAGATCAGCATCATGAGCACGGCGCGCAAGGGCTGGAACAAATGTTTCCAGTGCCAGGGCTGCTCGTCCGCCATGCGCAGTATGCCGTAGCCCACGTCGCGGTCGCGGCCCAGGATATTGGTGTAGGTGTGGTGTATGAAGTTATGCGAATGCCGCCACTGTTCGCCGGGGCAGGCGCTGTCCCATTCGAAATCCTTGCCGCGCAGGGCCGGATCGTTGGTCCAGTTGTACTGGCCGTGCATGACGTTGTGGCCGATTTCCATATTGTCCAGGATCTTGGACAGGGCCAGCAGCAGCACGCCCACGCACCAGGCCACGGGATTGAAACCCATGAACAGCGCGAGACGGCCGCTGATCTCGGCGCCGCGCTGGATGCGCAGCAGCTTTTTCATATAGCGCAGGTCGCGTTCGCCGCGGTCGGCCATGACGCGGGCGCGTATGGCGTCCAGCTCCCGGCCCAGCGCGTCGCAGTCGGCGCGGCCGAGGATGTAGGGATTGGCTGGTGGTGCGGCGCGGGCGGTCTCCGCCCTGCCCTCTCCGGCAAGGGCGGGGGGCGTGAAAGCGGATGGCATGGAAGCAGCGGTCATTCCCTGGCCCTCTTCTTCTTGTTTCTTATTTTCTTATTGGGGGGCGGCCACAAAGAAAACGCGCCCCGTGGGGCGCGTTTCAGGAGGGGCGGGAGGCCGGTGCTCAGGCCAGGGCGCTCTCCTGCTGCGGCTTGCTGAAGGACGGCAATGATAAGCGCAGGATGCGCTTGGCCACCGTGCCAAATTGTTTGCTTAAACTGCCAGTGTTGTAGGGCAGGCCGTACTTTTCGCAGATGGCGCGGACTTCCACGGCCATCTCTTCGTAACGGTTGGCAGGGATGTCCGGGAACATGTGGTGCTCGATCTGGTGGCTGAGGTTGCCGGACATGATGTGGAACCACTTGCCGCCTTCGATATTGGCCGAGCCCAGCAGCTGGCGGATATACCACTCGCCCTTGGTCTCGTTCTCGCACTCGGCTTCCGAGAACATCTCGGAGCCTTCCGTGAAGTGGCCGCAGAAGATGATGAGGAAGGCCCAGACGTTGCGGATGATGTTGGCGCCGAAGTTGGCCGCCAGCACGGGCAGGAAGAAGGGGCCGGCCAGCAGCGGGAAGGCCACGTAGTCCTTGAGGATCTGGCCGCGGGCCTTCTTGAAGAAGCCCTTCACCATGGCCTTCTTCTCGCTCCACTTCCAGGTGCCGCGGGAGAGGTCGGCCAGTTCCATGTCGTGCACGCCCACGCCCCATTCGAAGAACAGCGCCAGCAGGGTGGCGTAGACGGACTGGAAGAGGTAGCCGGGGTGCCAGGGCTGGTCGTCCGCCATGCGCAGGATGCCGTAGCCGACATCGCGGTCCTTGCCGACGATGTTGGTGTAGGTGTGGTGCATGTAGTTGTGGGAATGGCGCCACTGGTCCGCGGGGCAGACATTGTCCCAGTCGAACTTGCGGCTGTTCAGTTCCGGATCGTTGGTCCAGTCGAACTGGCCGTGCATGATGTTGTGGCCGATTTCCATATTGTCCAGGATCTTGGCCACGCCCAGCGTACCCATGCCGGCGACCAGCACCAGCGGGTTGAAGATGCCGGCGTAGATGGCGGCACGACCGCCGATTTCCAGGCGGCGCTGCAGGCGGATGATGCGCTTCATGTAGGCCACGTCTTTTTCGCCGAGGTCGGCGCTGATGCGGGCGCGCAGGGCTTCGATCTCGGCGGCGAAAGCTTCCACCTGTTCCGGTGTGAGGCGGCGGCCGATGACGGTGTCGAGGTGCTTCTTGATGCTCATGCTGGTCATTTCATTACTCCATGTACTGCTGCGCGGGCGTCGCTTTGGCGAGAGGCCCTGCGGTGAATTCAGATCGCGAGGGTGACGGGCGTGACAGGCACGCTCACGCACAGCGCGATGTCTTCTTCGCCGGCGTCGGAAAGCTCGCCGGTACGGATGTCACGCACCTGGCCGGAAGTCTTGCGGCAGGTGCAGGTACGGCAGATGCCCTGGCGGCAGCCGTAGGTCGGGGTGAGGCCGGCGCCTTCGGCGGTTTCCAGCAGGGTCTTGCCGGCGGCGCTGCTGGTGATGTTGCTGTCGCTGAAGGTCACGGGCTGGGCTTCGCCGTCCACGGCGACCGGACGCAGGGCGGCCTGGAAGCGCTCCGAAGTCAGGCGGGCCTTGTGGCCGCTGTTTTCCCAGTGCGTGGTCACGGCGTCGATGAGGCTGGCCGGACCGCAGACATAGGCGGTGCTGCCGGCCAGGTCGGCAGCGATGGCGTCCAGGTGCTCGGCGCTGAAGTGGCCGCGCAGGCTGCCGGCTTCACGCTTGTCGCGCGTCTGCACCAGGTGCAGCTGCACATTGGGCAGGGCTTCCGTGACAGCTTCGAGGTGCTGGAGGAAAATGGCGTCGGTGCGGTTGGGCACGTAGTAGAGAATGTCGACCTGGCCTTCATGGCGGGCGGCCACCAGC
>DASUXS010000075.1:0-2161 GCA_036377855.1 Moraxellaceae bacterium | reverse complement strand
AGGCAGACATCGCCGTCGTAAAAAACCACGGACTGGCCCGGCGTGACGGCACGCTGCGGTTGCTCGAAGGTGACGACATAGCCGTCGGCATCGCGATGCAGGGAGCAGGCCTGGTCGGGCTGGCGGTAACGCGTCTTGGCCTGCAGCGTGGCGGGCAGGGCGGGCTCGCCGGTGACCCAGTCGATGGCGCGGGCACGCAGATGACGGCTCATCATCAGCGCATGCTCATGGCCCTGGGCAATCACCAGCACATTGCGGACCAGATCTTTCTGCACCACATACCAGGGTGCTTCTGCCGCGTTTTTCTGGCCGCCGATACCTATGCCTTCACGCTGGCCCAGGGTGTAGTACATCAGGCCCTGGTGCTGGCCGATGATGCGGCCGTCGTCGGTTTCGATATCCCCCGGCTGCGCCGGCAGGTATTGCCTGAGGAAATCGCTGAAGCGGCGTTCGCCGATGAAGCAGATACCGGTGGAATCCTTCTTGGCGTGGTTCACGAAATTCTGTTCGGCCGCGATACGGCGCACTTCCGGTTTTTCCAGGTCGCCCACCGGGAACAGGGTTTTGGCGATCTGGCGGCCGTTCACGGCATGCAGGAAATAGCTCTGGTCCTTGTTCGGGTCCAGTCCTTTCAGCAGTGTCGCGCATTCAGGATCGTCGCCCTTGCGCGCATAGTGGCCGGTGGCGATGAAGTCGGCGCCCAGCACCACGGCATAGTCCAGGAAGGCGCGGAACTTGATTTCCTTGTTGCAGAGGATGTCGGGATTGGGGGTGCGGCCGGCCTGGTATTCCGCGAGGAAGTGCTCGAAGACGCGATCCCAGTATTCGGCGGCGAAATTGGCCGTGTGCAGGCGTATGCCGAGTTTGTCGCAGACGGCCTGGGCATCGGCCAGGTCGTCCTTGGCCGTGCAGTATTCCGTGCCGTCGTCCTCTTCCCAGTTCTTCATGAACAGGCCTTCGACCTGGTAGCCCTGTTGCAGCAGCAGCCAGGCCGAGACGGAAGAGTCCACGCCGCCGGACATGCCGACGATGACGCGGGTTTCTGCGGGGCGCTTCACGGTGTTCATCAATCCACTTCAGTTCGAATGGTGTTCATGCACAAGCGTTAAGGGAAAACGCTGGCCGGCAATGGCATCGTCCACGCATTTCAGCACCAGCGGGCTGCGCAGGCGGTCATTGTTGGCCAGCTCGTCGCGTGTCATCCAAACGGCGCGCAGTATGCCTTTGTCCAGGGCGCGTTCAGTGTGATGCTGGATGCCTTCGGCCAGGTAGCAGGCACGGTAATAAGTCAGGTTGGTGTTGAAGGGCGGGGTATAGACATAAAGACCGAGGAAGGCGCTGAGCTTCACGTCCCAGCCGGTTTCTTCCAGCGCTTCGCGCACGGCAGCCTGTTCCAGGGTCTCGCCCTTTTCGACATGGCCGGCGGGCTGGTTGTAGACTACCCGCCCGAGTTCAGCCTCTTCCTCGACCATGAGGAAACGCCCCTCGCGCTCGACGACGACGGCCACGGTGACATGAGGTTCCCAGTCGCTATATTCGGCCATTCTTCCTATCCCGCCCGCATCCGCAAAGCCGGCAATGCTAGCGCAGTGAGTGATCCATGAGTACCGGAAAACCTCTCCTGAGCCCTCCGCTCCTGACTCATCTGGACGAGCAGGGCGCCGCCCGCATGGTCGATGTCGGCAGCAAGGCCGTGACGCAGCGTTCGGCCACGGCCCAGGCCCTGGTGCGTATGCAGCCGGCCACCCTGGCCCTGATCGTAGACGGCAAGCTGCCCAAGGGCGATGTCTTTGCCGTTGCCCGTATCGCCGGCATCCAGGCCGCCAAGAAGACCTCCGACCTGATCCCGCTCTGCCATCCCCTCATGCTGGCGGGGGTGAAGGTGGAACTCACCCCTGAAGGCCTCGATGCCGTGCGCATCACCGCCACCTGCCGCTTGGCCGGCCAGACCGGGGTGGAGATGGAGGCGCTGACCGCCGCCAGCGTGGCCGCGCTCACCCTTTATGACATGTGCAAGGCCGTGGACCGCGGCATGGTGGTGCAAGACCTGCGCCTGCTGGAAAAGAGCGGCGGCAAGTCCGGTGATTTCTATGCGGAGAGTGCGGAGGCGGCATCGTGAAGATCAACATCCTTTATTTCGCCCGTTTCCGTGAAAAGCTGG
>DASUXS010000074.1:0-2058 GCA_036377855.1 Moraxellaceae bacterium | reverse complement strand
CCGGGGCGACCTTGCCCATTTGAGGAATGTTTCATGTCACGGCCCAGACTCCTTCTGCCGCTCTCCCTTTCACTGCTGATCTCACTGCTGGTCATTGCCTGCTCCAGCACCACCCAGCAGGGCGCGGTGGGCATGAACCGCAAGCAGTTCCTGCTGCTCTCCAGCGCCGAGGTCGATGCCGCCGCCCTGGATTCCTACAAGGGCGCCCTGGGCGATGCCAGCAAGGCCGGCAAGCTCAATACCGACAAGGCCAACCTCGAACGCATACGCGTCATCGCCGACCGCCTTATCCCGCAGGTGCAGACCTTCCGTCCCGATGCCCTGCAGTGGCAGTGGGAGGTGAACCTGGAGAGCAAGGACGAGCTCAATGCCTATTGCGCGCCGGGCGGCAAGATCATGTTCTATACCGGCATCATCAAGCAGCTGAACCTCAGCGACGACGAGATCGCCGCCATCATGGGCCATGAAATGGCGCATGCCCTGCGCGAGCATGGCCGTGAGCGCATGTCGCAGGCCTATGCGCAGCAGGCGGTGTTGTCCGGCATCGCGGTCTACACCGGCATGAGCGCGGACAAGGCGGCGCTGATGGGCTCCGCCGCGCAGGTGGCCATGACCCTGCCCAACAGCCGCGGCCAGGAAGCCGAGGCCGATGTGCTGGGCCTGGAGCTGATGGCGCGCGCCGGCTACAACCCGCAGGCCGCGGTGTCGCTGTGGGAAAAGATGGGCAAGGCGGGAGCGGGTGGCGGTCCCACGCTGCTGAGCACGCATCCCTCCGGTCCGCAGCGTATTTCCGGCATCCAGTCCAAGCTGCCCCAGGTGATGCCGCTCTACCAGCAGGCCCGTGCCACCATGCCCAAAGTGCCGCCGCGCGTAGTGCCCCGCGCCTGAAAAGTCCTCGTTCTGGAAAGCCGCCTCCGGGCGGCTTTTTTCTGCCTGGTCGCCGAAGGGCGGGGGCCGGGCCTATAATCGCGCCCCCATGCCGTTTTCCCGAGGCAAGCCATGTCCCTCCAGCAAATGCAGTCCCGCCAGCAAGTCATAGAAAGCCGTCTGCGCGACGCCTTTCCCCTGCAGCATCTGGAAGTGCTGAACGAATCCCATAACCACAGCGCCGGGCAGGACACCCATTTCAAGCTGGTGGTGGTCAGCGCGGCTTTTGCCGGCCTGCGCGCGGTGGCCCGCCACCAGAAAATCTACGCTCTGCTGCAGGACGAGATGGGTCGCGGCCTGCATGCCCTGGCCATGCATCTCTACACGCCGGAAGAATGGGCGGCCACGGGTGTGGCGCCTGACAGTCCCGCCTGCCGCGGTGGCAGCAAGCATGGCTGAAGCTTCTGAAGTTGTTGTCGCGGCGCTTTACCATTTCGCCACCCTGGCGGATTTCCGCGACCTGCAGGAACCCTTGCGCCAGCGCTGCCATGCGCTGGGCATACGCGGCACGCTGCTGCTGGCGGAAGAGGGCATCAACGGCACGGTCTCGGGCTCACGCGAAGGCATAGACGGGCTGCTCGGCTATCTGCGTGCGGATTCACGCCTGGCCGCGCTGGAGCACAAGGAGTCCTTCAGCGACCGCCATCCTTTCCGCCGCCTCAAGATCAAGCTGAAAAAAGAGATCGTCACCCTGGGCGTGCCCGGCGTGGACCCCAACAAGATCGTCGGCCGCTATGTCGAACCGGAAGACTGGAATGCGCTGATCAGCGATCCCGAAGTCCTGGTCATCGATACGCGCAATGACTACGAAGTGGCACTGGGCACCTTCCAGCGCGCCATAGACCCCGAGACCAAAAGCTTCCGCGAATTCCCGGACTATGTGCGCCAGCATTTCAATTCAGAGCAGCATCGCAAGGTGGCCATGTTCTGCACCGGCGGCATACGTTGCGAAAAGGCCTCCAGCTTCATGCGCGCCGAAGGCTTTCCCGAGGTCTACCACCTGCGCGGCGGCATCCTCAAATACCTGGAGAAGGTGAAGCCGGAAGACAGTCTCTGGGAAGGCGAATGCTTTGTCTTCGACCACCGTGTCGGCATCACCCACGGCCTGGGCGAAGGCCAGGCGGAAATGTG
>DASUXS010000073.1:0-2825 GCA_036377855.1 Moraxellaceae bacterium | reverse complement strand
CGGCCTTGGCCTGGCCGGACTTGCGCAGGTTGTCGATGGCGGTCTCGATGTCGCCATTGGCTTCCGTGAGCGCCTTCTTGCATTCCATCATGCCGAGGCCGGTACGGTCGCGGAGTTCCTTCACGAGGCTGGCGGTGATTTCTGCCATGGTCACATCCTCTCTTCTAACAGGCCGGGGCAGCGTGCCCGCGGCGGATACATGAATTCGGGACCCGGGAAATATCCGGGGCCGGGGAACAACAAAGGGGGCCTCGCCCCCTTTGTTGTCGACTGCGGTCGCGCCGGTATTACTCGGCGGCGGCGCCTTCGGCGACTTCGACGAAGCCGTCGGCCTCGCGGCCACCGTTGGTGGCGGCGTATTCCTTGCCTTCCAGCACGGCGTCGGCCATGGCGCGCACGTACAGCTGGACGGCGCGGATGGCGTCGTCGTTGCCGGGGATGACGTAGTCCACGCCCGCCGGGTTGGAGTTGGTGTCGACCACGCCGATCACGGGGATGCCGAGCTTGTTGGCTTCGGTGATGGCGATGGCTTCGTGGTCGACGTCAACGACGAACAGGGCATCGGGCAGGCCGCCCATGTCCTTGATGCCGCCGAGGGACTTTTCCAGCTTTTCCATCTCGCGGGTGCGTTCCAGCGCTTCGCGCTTGGTCAGCTTGGCGAAGGTGCCGTCCTGGACCTGGGCTTCCAGGTCCTTCAGGCGCTTGATGGACATGCGGATGGTCTTCCAGTTGGTGAGCATGCCGCCCAGCCAGCGGTGGTCGACGAAGGGCATGCCGCAGCGGGCGGCCTGTTCGCGGATGATGGGGGCAGCGGCACGCTTGGTGCCCACGAACAGCACCTTGTTCTTGTTCGCGGACAGCTTGTTGACGTAGTTCAGCGCGTCATTCAGGGCCGGAACGGTGTGCTCGAGGTTGATGATGTGGATCTTGTTGCGGGCGCCGAAGATGAAGGGGGCCATCTTGGGGTTCCAGAAGCGGGTCTGGTGCCCGAAATGTGCGCCAGCCTGCAGCAGCTCGCGCATGGATACTTGTGCCATGAGATAACTCCGGTTTGGGTTAGGCCTCCACATACCCCGGCTACCAACCTTCCTTTCTCAGAAGGCACCCGGCAGACCGTGACGGTATGTGTGCGGTTTTTAAGGGTTTACGCCCCCGGATCGCCCCGTCTTTATGTTGCCGGACAAGGGTTTGCCGAAAAGCGCCGCGCTTTATACCATAGGCCCCCTTTCCCCTCAACCGGGCAGGCCTGCCACATACAATACAGGCCCAGCCCTGCTGGCGGCCCGCCGGGCGGGTCACCCTGCCTCTATATATAGCGATACGTGACCATGCCCCAGAGCAAGCTGATCAAGACCCCCGAAGACATAGAAGGCATGCGCCTGGCCGGCCGGCTGGCGGGCGAGGTGCTGGACTATATCGGGCCGCATGTGAAGCCCGGGGTGTCCACCGAGGAGCTGAACCGCCTCTGCCACGACTATATCGTCAACGTCCAGGGCGCCATCCCCGCCCCCCTGGGCTATGGCGGTGGTGGCGGCCGTCCGCCCTTCCCCAAGTCCATCTGCACCTCGGTCAACCATGTGGTCTGCCATGGCATCCCCAGCGAGACCAAGATCCTCAAGGACGGCGACTGCCTGAACATCGACGTCACCGTCATCAAGAACGGCTACCACGGCGACACCAGCAAGATGTTTGTGGCCGGCAAGGCCTCCATCCTGGCCGAGCGCCTGATACGCGTGACCCAGGAATGCATGTACAAGGGCATTGCCGCCGTGCGTCCGGGTGCCCGCCTGGGCGACATCGGCCATGTCATCCAGCGCCATGCCGAAGCCAACCGCTTTTCCGTGGTGCGCGATTTCTGCGGCCACGGCATAGGCCAGATCTTCCATGAAGAGCCGCAGGTACTGCACTACGGCCAGTCCGGCACCGGCATGGAGCTCAAGGCCGGCATGATTTTCACTATCGAACCCATGATCAATGCCGGCACCTGGCATACCAAGATCCTGCCCGATGGCTGGACCGCCGTGACCAAGGACCACAAGCTGTCCGCGCAGTGGGAGCACACCATCCTGGTGACGCCTACCGGCGTGGAAGTGCTGACCGCGCGCCGCGAAGAAGACCTTGCCTTCCTCGCCGCCTGATTGATTGCTGCCTGATTGATTGCCGCCTGATTGTTTTTTATCGCCTACGCCACGACAGGATTTTCTCATGACTGCAGTACTTGACCTGGCGTTTGACAGCGAACTCTTCGACGCAAAGGCGTTGGAGACAGGGGAAAAGCTCCCGCGCGCCGTCTACCGCGACATCATCAAACACGCCCGCGAAGTACTGTTCGAGCGCTTCAAGGCCGGCGAAGACATACGCAAACTGGTCTGCGCCCGCGCCTGGGTGACAGACCAGCTGCTGGCCCATGCCTGGCGCGGCCTGGACCTGGACCAGTACAACGACGTCGCCCTGCTTGCTGTTGGCGGCTACGGCCGCGGCGAACTGCATCCGGGTTCCGACATCGACGTCATGGTGCTGCACAGCCAGGCCAATCTCGGCGACAAGGAAAGCGCCGCCGTTTCCGACTTCATCACCCTGCTCTGGGACCTGGGCCTGGAAATCGGCGCCAGCGTGCGTTCGCTGGACGAGTGCGTGGACGCGGCCCGCGAAGACATCACCATCGCCACCAACCTGATGGAATCGCGCACCATCATCGGCGATGAAAAGCTGCGCATTGAAATGCAGGCCATCACCGGCCCCGAACACCTCTGGCCCGGCAAGGAATTCTTCAAGGCCAAGTGGGACGAGCAGATCGAGCGCCACGCCAAGCACAACAACACCGA
>DASUXS010000072.1:0-2245 GCA_036377855.1 Moraxellaceae bacterium | reverse complement strand
GGGATGGCCTTGTCGGGGCCGCCGGCGCGGAAGGTTTCATAGGCGGCCAGATAGGCTTTTTTCTCTTCCTCGATGGTGCCGCTGGTGGGGGCGGCATCCATGGTGGCCGCGGTGGCGGGAGCGGCCGGCGGGGCCGACTTCAGCTGCTCCTGCTGTGCATTCAAACGCTGGTCCAGGTCGGTGTAGCGGGCGCGCAGGTCGGCCTGCAGCTTGTCGATGAGATGGCCCTGCTGCTCCAGCTGGCCCTGCATCTGCTCGATCTGCTGCTGCAGCTGCTGCAGCTGGTTGTAGGAGTCCCAGCTGTTGTTGTCCTGGCTCACCGTTGCAATGCCGGGGCTGATCGTGACTTTTTCCGTGGCGGTGCTGGCGGGCGCGGTGGCGGTCTTGGCGGCCGGCGTGCTCAGCGAGCGCTCTTCCACCGTGATCTCGGCCCGGGCCTGGCCCAGGACCAGTAGCAGGGCCAGGGCTGCATGGCGGCTAGCAAGACGGGCAGGGGAGAGGGACAGAGGCATTTGGAATCTCTTGGCTGGCGAGAAGGAAAACCGGAGTGTGGCGAAAAAGCGCGCCGCGGTCTGTTAGGGCGTGTTACAGCCGCGACCGGATTGCAGCGGCCATCAGCGATCAGTCATCAGTAATCAAGCATCAGCAATCAATGATGATGACCGTGATGTTGTCCTTGCCGCCCTTGGCATTGGCCAGCTCGACCAGGGCCTGGCAGGTGGCCTCGGGCTTCATGCCGCGCGCCAGCAGTGCCTGGATCTCATCGTCGCTGGCCATTTCATAAAGACCGTCGGAGCAGAGCAGGTAGCGGTCGCCGGACTGCACGCTGTGCTGGCCGATGTCCACGGTGATGGACTGTTCCAGGCCCAGCGCGCGCGTGAGGATGTTGCGCGCCACTTTCTGCTTGGCTTCCTCCGGGCTGTAGAGGCCCTTGTCGATGAATTCCTGCAGCAGCGAATGGTCGCGCGTCAGCGCCTGCAGCTTGTTTTTGCGCAGCAGGTAAAGACGCGAGTCGCCGACATGCGCGACGCTGAGGCTGTCTTCATCCAGCAGCACCGCGACGATGGTGGTGCCCATGCCGTGGAAACGCGTGGAGGAGGCGGCCTTGTCCATGATGCTGGCATGGGCGGCCTGCACGGCGGTGTCCAGGCGGTCCTGGGCACTGAGGCCGGCGGTCTGGCTGAGTATGGACAGCGTGGTGCTGACCGCGATCTGGCTGGCGACTTCGCCGGCGTTATGCGCGCCCATGCCGTCTGCGAGGATGGCGATGCCCTGGGCTGGTGCCATCTCGAAACTGTCTTCGTTGTGATCGCGCTGGCGTCCCGTGTCGGTGAGGCCGGCGTATATCGGTGTTTTCATCAGCGAGTCCCTTGTCTGCCTTCTTCAATGCAAGAAGGCCCGGCCGCGTGTGCCCGCGGCCGGATTCTTATTCCGCTGTGTCGAGAGTGTTGTCGCCGCTTTTCTTGGTGGAGTCTATGCAGGCCTTGATGGCCGCCGCGAATTCCTGGCCGCTCTGGTAACGCTCGGCGGGATCCTTGGCCAGGGCCTTGTCGATGACGGCGGCGATGCAGGGCAGCTGCTCGGCCAGTTCCGGACGCGCATCGAAGACCGAGGCATGCGCTTCGTTGGCGATCTTGAACATCAGTGTCGCCATGGAGTCGCCGCGGAAAGGCGCGGTGCCGGAGAGCATCTGGTAGAACATCACGCCCAGCGAATACAGGTCGGAACGGCCATCCACCTTCTTGCCCGCCACCTGTTCCGGCGACATATAGGTCGGCGTGCCCAGCACGGTACCGGTCTTGGTCTTGCTGGCATCGGTGATGCGCGCAATGCCGAAGTCGGTGATCTTGATGGTGCTCTTGTCCGGATCGAACATGATGTTGGCGGGCTTGATGTCGCGGTGCACGACATTGTGCTGGTGCGCGTAATCCAGGGCCAGCGCCGCCTTGTAGGCGATGTTCACCACCTTGGGCAGGGGCAGCAGGGTGTCCGGTTTCACATAGCGCGCCAGGTCGTGGCCGTGCAGGAATTCCATGGCGATATAGGCGAGGTCATGCTCTTCGCCGGCGTCATAGATGGTGACGATATTGGGATGGTTGAGACGGCCGGCGGTTTCCGCTTCGCGGAAGAAACGCTCTTTGATTTCGACCAGCTCGTCGCCTTCGAATTCATCCTTCAGCGCCAGGGTCTTGATGGCCACCACGCGGTTGATCTTGGGATCGCGACCCAGGTAGACCACGCCCAT
>DASUXS010000071.1:0-3142 GCA_036377855.1 Moraxellaceae bacterium | reverse complement strand
GCTACGGCCATGACAGCGCGGCGGCGCGCGCGGCGATAGCGGCATTTGCGCAGGAAGGCATCACGCTGGAAAGCACCTATAGCGGCAAGGCCGCCGCGGCCTTCCTGGACAGGCTGGGGACGGCGGGCGTCCCCGTGCTGTTCTGGAACACCTTCAACAGCCGGCCGCTGCCGGCGGCTGAAGCGCCCCTCTAGAGGGGCAGTCTGAAGGGAGCACGACTCAGCGGCCGTCGGCCTTGAGCAGGGACTGCACCTTGTCGACATAGCGCTGTTGAGCATCTGCCTTGGACAAACCCTTGAGCGCGGCCCAGGCGTCGTATTTGAGACGGCCGGTGATGTTCATCATGCCGGGACGGTCGCCATGCGCATCGCCATCGGTGGCCTGCTTGAAGCTGGCATAGAGGTCCAGCAGGTCGGCATTGCCCGGCTTCTTGCTCAGGGTGTGCACGTCTTTCTGTGCCTGTTCGAAATCGCTCATGCGGGCTCCTCGCTGTCGTATTTTTAGACCGGCCGGGTGACCGGCCGGATGAACGGAATGGCGCATCTTACCCGCTGCATCCGGGACTGCACATAGTGGCCGGCAGGCTACACAAACACAGCAGCGCCGCCACTGACCGTAACCGGGGAGGCCGCTGACAATCCGCCCATCAGCCGCTACCCAGGCGGCCTCTGCCAGCCCCGGAGCTCCTCCTGCATGGACAACACTTCCTCGCCCCGCATGCACCCCCTCATGGTGGCCGCGGCCATCAGCATCATCCTGTTCTGCGGTGTCGGCATCGCCGCCGTCACCGGCCTCCTGCCCCTGACCAAGAAGCCGGCCGAAAGCACGGAAACCACGCCGGCCCAGCCGGATCCCCTGGCCGCCACGCCGGCCGTCCCTGCTGCTGAAGAGAAAAAAGCCGAAGCACCGGTGGCGCACAAAATCGTTCACCATGAGCGCGTGGCAGAGCGTCCGGCTCCCGTTGCCGCCGCTCCCGTCTGCTACAACTGCGGCACCGTGGTGGCCGTGACGCCGGTGAAGGTGCAGGGCCAGGCCAGTGGTGTCGGCGCCGTGGGCGGTGCCGTGCTGGGTGGCGTGCTGGGCCACCAGTTCGGCAAGGGCCATGGCAAGCAGGCCATGACGGCCGTAGGTGCCATCGGTGGCGCCTTCGGTGGCAATGAAGTGGAAAAGGCCACCCGCAGCAGCACGCGCTATGACGTGACCGTGCGCATGGAGGATGGCAGCAGCCGCACCGTGAGCTATGGCGTCGCACCCGGCGTCAACAGCGGTGACCGCGTGCGCGTTGATGGCGACAGCCTGGTGCCTTACTGAATATCGGCTGTACAAAAAATGGGACGCCGCGGCGTCCCTTTTTTATTCCCTTCCTCTGCTCTTGCTAACGTCATCCCCGCGCAGGCGGGGATCTCCACGCAATTGAAGCGGGCCTAAAAAAATACCCTGCCGGAATTCAGGAGATTATTCGCTTCGCCCAGCCTGCGGCTGTTCAACGCCCTGCGGGCTTTTGTCCCGCCTTCGCGGGAATGACGCTTTCTGCGAGAGATTGGGCTTGAGTTCACGGCGCCGTATAAGAAATCCGGTAAACCACCCCCGCCAGGTCATCCGACACCAGCAGCGCACCATCCGGTGCCACGCTGACATCCGCCGGCCGCCCCCAGACCTTCTGCGTTTTCACATCCATCCAGCCATAGGCAAAAGTGCGGTAGGCCGTGGCCCGGCCCCGGCCATCCAGGGTAACTAGGCTGACCCGGTAACCATCCTTGCGGCTGCGGTTCCAGGAACCATGCTCGGCAATGAAAACCTGTTGCCGGTAGGCCGCGGGAAACTGGCTGCCGGTATAGAAACGCATGCCCAGCGCCGCCACATGCGCGCCCAGCTTGGCCACCGGCGGCACGGCATCGCTGCAGCGGCCGAGCTTGCCGAACTCCGGATCCCGGATCGTGCCGGCATGGCAGAAAGGAAAACCGAAATGCTGGCCGGCTTTTTCCAGGCGGTTGAGCTCATCCGGCGGCAGGTTGTCACCCAACTGGTCACGACCGTTGTCCGTGAACCAGAGCTCGCCGGTCTGCGGATGCCAGTCAAAGCCCACGGTATTGCGCACGCCGCGCGCCACCACTTCGGGCTGTGCATCGGGCCGGCTGACATCGAGACGGGTGATGACGGCGTGGCTGTCGCCCGTCGCGCAGACATTGCAGGGGGCGCCTACGGGCACATAGAGCAGGCCGTCAGGGCCGAAGGCGATGAATTTCCAGCCATGGGGCAGGTCTTGCGGAAATGCCGTGCTGACGACTTCGGGACGCGGCGGCTGCGCGAGGTTTTTCTCGATATGGCGCAGGCGCAGGATGCGGCTGACGGCAGAGATGTAAAGATCGCCATTGCGGAAGGCCACACCCACCGGCTGCTCCAGGCCGCTGGCCAGGAGATGGCGCCTGAGGGGGCCGCGCGGATAGCCCGTGACGGCATAGACCTCACCGGAGCGCGAGCCGACAAACAGGGTGCCGCCCGGACTCCAGGTCATGCCCCGCGCCACCGGCACCTCCACCAGGGCCTCGATACGGAAACCCGGCGGCAGCTGTATGCGTTCCAGCGGCAGCGCCTGCACGGCGCCGGCCAGCATCATGAGTGACAACAGGGCCCATCGTAAAAAAACACTGGGGGCCCGCACTATCGCCTGCATCCGGCCTCCTGCACGGGATCCCTGTCCCGACTACCAACAAGGCGCAAATGACTGGCGCCGGCCCTGTGGCACGCGATTTAATCAACGCCACCAGCATGCCAAAGCAAAGAGGGATTGCCCATGCCATCCATCGCGGTTTTCGGGGCCGGCAGCATAGGCTGCTATGTGGGCGGACGCCTGGCCAGCGGCGGCGCCCGCGTACGCTTCATAGGCCGTGCCGGCATGGGGGCCACGCTGGCGGCCAGCGGCCTGCAACTCAGCGATTTCCACAGCTGGCAGGCCACCTTGCCGCCGGAAAAAATCCATTACGACACCGACGCCGCCAGCGCCGCAGAGGCCGACCTGGTGCTGGTCACCGTGAAATCGACGGACAGCACCGCGGCCGCGGTGGCCCTGCAGCCCCATCTCAAACCTTCCGCCGTCGTGCTCAGCCTGCAGAACGGCCTGCACAATGCCGAGGCCCTGGCC
>DASUXS010000070.1:0-3179 GCA_036377855.1 Moraxellaceae bacterium | reverse complement strand
ATTCCCGCCTGCGCGGGAATGACGAAGTACAAATTTTTCACACATCCAGCGCTGATTAGTCCAGCAGCTCCATCACGCCATCCATTTCCACCTGCGCGCCCTTGGGCAGCGCCGCCACGCCGATGGCAGCGCGGGCCGGGTAGGGCTCCTTGAAATAGCGGCTCATGGTTTCGTTCACCAGCGCGAAGTGTGCAAGGTCGGTGAGGAAGATATTGAGCTTGGCGATATCGGCCAGGCCGCCGCCCGAAGCCTCGCAAACCGCTTTCAGGTTTTCGAAAACCTGCACGATCTGCTCCTCGATGCTGCCCTTGAGCTGCATGGTGACGGGGTCCAGGGCGATCTGGCCGGACAGGTAGACGGTGCTGCCGACTTTCACGGCCTGCGAATAGGTGCCGATGGCGGCGGGGGCCTTGTCGGTCTTGATGATGGCGCGATTCATGGTTTTCTCTCCGGTTGCCGCCGCGGCGGCAGTGATCAATCAGGGACTAGGCGAGGGCGGCCTGCGGCGGCGTCTGCCGTATCGGCCCCCACCAGATGCAGGCCAGCAGGAAGACCTGCAGCACCAGGCGGAAACCCAGCACCAGCGACAGCCAGGGCTGCGGCATCAGCGGGAACTGTTCCGGGTGCAGGAACATATGGATATTGGCCGGCGTCACGCAGAGCGTGAGCAGGAAGAGGCCGATGCCGGCGAGACGGCGCGTCTGCGGCAGCAGCAGGCCGAAGGCGCCCAGCAGTTCGAACACGCCCGACACATAAACGGCAGCAGCCGGATACGGAATATAGGGCGGCACGATATTGATGAAGAAGCCTGCGGTCAGGAAATGCCCCAGTCCGCCAAAGAAAAACCAGATGAAGACAAAGGCGATGGCGGCCGTCTTGATATGCGGTGAATGCAGTAAGTTCATGGCAGTCCTTGTCAGGCGCGTACGCGGGTGATTTTTTCCACGCCGGGAATGGTGCGCATGCGTTTGATGATGCGCGCGAGATGGATGCGGTTATGCACCTGCAGGCTGATATGCATGACGCCGTGGTGCGGGCCTTTTTCCTGGATGGTGATGCCTTCGATATTGGCATCGAGATCGGTGGCCTGGCGCGCGATTTCCGCCAGCATGCCGCGCTGGTTGTGCAGCTCTATGCGCAGCTCGCTCTGGAATTCGCGGTCTATCTTCTCGGCCCAGCGCAGGCTCATGCATTTGTCCGGGCTGTCGCGCAGCTCGGCCAGGATGTTGTTGCAGTTGTCGCGGTGGATGACGATGCCGCGGCCCGCGGAAAGATGGCCGACGATGGCGTCGCCCGGCAGCGGGCGGCAGCAGCGGGCATAGGTGATGACCAGGCCCTCGGTGCCGCGTATGGCGATGCCGCGGCTGCCCGGCTTGATGTCGCTGCTGAGGCTTTCCAGTCCTTCCGGCATCAGGCGCGCGGCCAGTATCTGCGGCACGCTGTTGCCCAGGCCGATTTCTTCCAGCAGCGCATCCAGATCGGGCAGGCCGACTTCGTTCAGCACCGATTTCAGTTGCTCGTCCTGCACCTTGGCCAGGGAATAGTTTTGTGTCGCCAGCGCTTTTTCCAGCAGGCGGCGGCCCAGGTCTATGGCTTCGGAATGTTTCTGGTCTTTGAGGAAGTGGCGGATGCTGCTGCGGGCTTTGGAGGTGATGACGAAATTCAGCCAGGCGGGATTCGGTCGCGCTCCGGGCGCGGTGACGATTTCCACGGTTTGCCCGGTCGCCAGCGCCAGGCTCAGCGGGGTCAGGCGGTTGTCCACGCGCGCGGCGACGCAGGTGTTGCCGACATCGGTGTGCACGGCATAGGCGAAGTCCACCGGCGTGGCACCCACCGGCAGCGTCAGGATGCGGCCCTTAGGCGTGAAGACATAAACCTCGTCCGGGAACAGGTCTATCTTCACGCTCTCGATGAACTCCATGGAGTCACCGGCGTTCTTCTGGATTTCCAGCAGCGACTTCATCCACTCGCGGGCACGCGTCTGCGATGTGTTGGTGAAGCCACCCTCGCCATCGGATTTGTACAGCCAGTGCGCGGCGATGCCGTTGTTGGCCATGGCTTCCATGGCTTCGGTGCGGATCTGTATTTCGATGGGCACACCGCGTTGCCCCTTGAGCACGGTGTGCAGGGACTGGTAGCCGTTGGCCTTGGGAATGGCGATGTAGTCCTTGAACTTGCCGGGGATGGGCTTGTACAGGTTGTGCACTATGCCCAGCGCGCGGTAGCAGGCATCCACGCTTTCGGTGATCAGGCGGAAGCCATAGACATCCATGATCTCGGAGAAGGATTTACGTTTCTCGCGCATCTTCTGGTAGATGCTGTAGAGGTGTTTCTCGCGGCCTATCACGCGTACGTTCAGGCCTTCTTCCGCCAGGCGTTTTTCCAGGGCCTCGCGTATGGTGTTGAGCATTTCCTTGCGGTTGCCGCGGGCCGATTTCACGGCCTTCTTGATCAGCGGCGCGCGCATGGGGAAGAGGGCGTTGAAGCCCAGGTCCTCGAACTCCACGCGGATGTCGTTCATGCCCAGGCGGTTGGCGATGGGCGCGTAGATCTCCAGCGTTTCCGTGGCCACGCGCTTGCGCTTTTCCGGCGTCAGCACGTCCAGCGTGCGCATGTTGTGCAGGCGGTCGGCCAGCTTCACCAGGATGACGCGGGTGTCCTGCGTCATGGCCAGCATCATCTTGCGGAAGTTCTCCGCCTGGGCCTCGGCCTTGGAGCTGAAATGCACCTGGGTGAGCTTGGTGACGCCGTCCACCAGCTCGGCCACTTCGGCGCCGAACTGGGTGGCGATCTCGGCCTTGCTGACGCCGGTGTCCTCGATGACGTCGTGCAGCATGGCCGCCATGATGCTCTGGTGGTCCATATGCATGTCGCAGAGGATGTTGGCGACGGCCAGGGGATGGGTGATGTAGGGGTCGCCGTTACGGCGGAACTGCCCGTCATGGGCTTTTTCGGAATAGAAATAGGCGCGCCTGATGTCAGCGATCTGATCAGGCGTGAGATAGGTTTCGAGTCGTGTACATAGGGCGTCGATGCCGGAGGTACTCATGCCATGAGTCTCCGGCGCGCGAGCGACAAACGTCAAGCGTTTGTCGGTTCAGTATGCAGCGGCTGTCTCAGAGATCGTCGTCGTCCAGTTCGGGCTGGCGCGGAGCCGGTGCGGCCTCGAGCTGGATCAT
>DASUXS010000069.1:0-6102 GCA_036377855.1 Moraxellaceae bacterium | reverse complement strand
GGCGCAGCGTCGGGTCCAGCGTGGCGAACAGCTGGTCGGCGGCATACACCTCGGCATCGGTGAGGCGATTGAACAAAGTGGATTTGCCCGCGTTGGTATAACCCACCAGGGAAATCGTCGGCACCGCAGCTTTCTGGCGCGAGGCACGGCCCTGCGAACGCACCTGGCGCACTTTGTCCAGGCGCTCGGTGAGTGCACTGATGCGCAACTTCAACAAACGACGGTCGGTTTCCAGCTGGGTTTCACCGGGACCGCGCATGCCTATGCCGCCTTTCTGGCGTTCAAGGTGAGTCCAGCCGCGCACCAGGCGCGAGGCGAGATGGCCGAGCTGGGCCAGCTCCACCTGCAGCTTGCCTTCGAAGGTGCGCGCCCGCTGCGCGAAGATGTCGAGGATGAGACCGGTGCGGTCCAGCACGCGGCATTGCAGCTCGCGCTCGAGATTACGTTCCTGGGCCGGTGTCAGCGCGTGGTCGAAGAGCACCACATCGGCTTCCTGCGCCCGCACCAGTTCACGGATTTCATCGACCTTGCCGGAGCCGGCAAAGAATTTGGGATCGGGACGCGAACGCGCGCCGCGCACGATGCCCACGGTGGTCACGCCGGCGGAATCCGCCAGCAGGCAGAATTCCTCCAGGTCTTCGTCCTGGCGTTCGGCATGGATGTCGAGGTGCACCAGCACGGCTTTTTCACCGCCGGCATGGCGTTCAAAGAATTCCAAACATTTACCTCATCATCAAAACACAAGCGCCGCCCCGGGGGGCGGCGCTTGTTGCCATGCAGCCGGCTTAGAAGTTCGGCTGCTGGTCATCGTCAAAGTGGTCGTCCTGGCCACCCTGACCACCGCTGAAGCCGCCCTGGCCGCCAGCCGCCGGGCCATGGCCGCCGCCGGGCACGTTGGCGCGCGGGTTGCGGGCCGGCACCACGGTGGAGATGGCATGCTTGTAGACCATCTGGCTCACGGTGTTCTTGAGCAGCACGACGTACTGGTCGAAGGATTCGATCTGGCCCTGCAGCTTGATGCCGTTGACCAGGAAGATGGAAACCGGAATGCGTTCCTTGCGCAAAGCATTCAGGAAGGGGTCCTGCAGGGTTTGGCCCTTGGACATGGTGGTTCTCTCCTATGCGGCGGGCCCAAAACGGGCCGCGAAAAAGACACGAAAAAAGCGCAAAACGGACTCCTTGGAAGGAGTCCCGCAAGCATCAAGCCCCGGTCAGCATCCTGAAAACCGGGTTTTCAATACCACGGACGGGCTAATGTGCGGGCTGCACGCCGGATTTTCAAGAGTGGGCCTGACGAGCCCCCACTTGATCTTCTAGGACGCCAGCTCATGCAAGAGTAGCTCAGCCAGGCCGGGCTGCGCGCCGTCATACCAGCGCGCCGACTGGAAACGGCGCAGCCAGGTGTACTGGCGCTTGGCCAGCTGGCGCGTGGCATAGATGCCGCGCAGCCGCATCTCGTCCGCCGCGAAGGCCCCGTCCAGATAGTCCCAGACCTGGGCATAACCCACGGCGCGCATGGACGGCAGGTCGGCATGCAGGTCGGGACGGGCGCGCAGGGCCTCGACCTCAGCCACGAAGCCCTGGGCCAGCATGTCGTCGAAACGGCGCTCGATGCGCTCATGCAGCACGGCGCGCTCCGGCGGCGCCAGGGCAATCTGGGTCAGGGCATAGGGCAGCGGTTCCGGCGGCGCCTGCTCGGCATGCCATTGCGACAGCGGCTTGCCGGTCAGCTCCCAGACCTCCAGCGCACGTTGCAGGCGCTGGCTGTCATTGGGGGCGAGACGCGCGGCCGTCACCGGATCCACCGTCGCCAGCCGGGCATGCAGCGCCGGCCAACCGTCGGCCGCGGCCTCCGCCTCCAGACGGACACGCACGCCGGCATCGGCTTCGGGCATGTCGGCCAGGCCCTCCAGCAGCACGCGGAAATACAGCATGGTGCCGCCGACCAAGAGCGGGATACGGCCCGCGGCCGTGATCTCGGCCATGGCGGCCAGGGCGTCGCGGCGGAATTCGGCGGCGGAATAGGCATCGGCCGGATCGCGGATGTCGATGAGGCGGTGCGGGGCACGACGCAGGGTGTCGGCATCAGGCTTGGCGGTGCCTATGTCCATGCCGCGGTAGACCATGCCGGAATCCACGGAAATGATGTCGTAGGGGCCGCGCTCGGCCAGCGCCACGGCCAGGCCGGTCTTGCCGGAGGCCGTGGGGCCCATCAGCAGCAGCGCGGGAGGAAACGCATCAGGCATGGAGGTTCCGGGGAGCGGAGGAGAACAAGCGCGGATTGTAGCGGAAGCGGGCAGCGCCCTGCCCGCTATTCCAGGGCCGCCTGCTTTTCCGGCGTGGCGGCCGCAGCGACGTTGGTTGCCGGCAGCCAGCGCCGCACCATATTGCTGAGCTCCAGCAGATGCACGGGCTTGGACAGGTAGTCGTCCATGCCGGCTTCCAGGCAGCGTTCGCGGTCGCCCTGCACCGCACTGGCGGTGAGCGCGATGACGGGCACCCGGCGGCCCGGCGACTCATGACTGCGGATCTGGCGGCAGGCCTCATAGCCATCCATGACCGGCATGCGGCAATCCATCAGCACCAGGTCGTAGTGCATGCTGGACAGGGCCTCCACCGCCTCCTCGCCATTGCCCACCAGGTCGGCGCGTATGCCGAGGCGTTTCAGCATGGTGCTGACCACCATCTGGTTCACGGAATTGTCTTCCGCCACCAGCACGCGCACCGGCCAGGTCACCTGCACCAGGCCACGCTCATCCAGCTCGTGCTGCGCATCCGGTGCCGCTTCTGCCGACACCGGTGAAAACGGCAGCTCGACACGGAACAGGCTGCCCACGCCCGGCGTGCTCAGCACCAGGATTTCGCCGCCCATCAATTCCACCAGACGCTTGGAGATCGCGAGGCCCAGGCCGGTGCCGCCGTATTTGCGCGTGGTGGACACATCGGCCTGCGTGAAAGGTGAGAACAAACGCGGAATATCCGCCGCCGCGATGCCTATGCCGGTATCGCGCACTTCCAGGCGCAGCCAGCTGCTGCCATCGCGCAGGAAATGCTGGCAGCGCAGGCTGACTTCGCCGCTCTCGGTGAACTTCACGGCATTGCTGAGCAGGTTCACCAGGATCTGGCGCAGGCGCGCGGAATCACCGCAGAGCTGGCGCGGCACTTCCTGCCCCGGCTCCATCCACATTTCCAGCTGCAGGCCCAGGCCCTTGCTCTGCGCCGGTTCACGCAGCAGGGCCACGACTTCGTTGCAGAGGCGCTGCGGCTCGAAGGCATGCAGCTCCAGCTCCAGGCGCCCGGATTCGATCTTGGAAAAATCCAGCAGGTCGTTGAGCAGGTGCAGCAGGGCCTCGCCGGACAAACGCCCCAGCTCGACCAGGCGGCGCTGCTCTTCAGTCAGCGGGGTGTCCAGCAAAAGTCCGTTAAGGCCTATCACGCCATTCAAGGGCGTGCGGATTTCATGGCTCATGGTGGCCAGGAAATCGGACTTGGCGCGATTCGCGGCTTCCGCACCGCGCTTGGATTGCTGTTCGGTGGACAGCGCATCAGCCAGCACGCGGGCCTGTTCAGCCACCAGCGCCTTCTGCGCTTCCAGTTCCTGCACATGGCGCGTCTGCACCGAACGCGAGGCGATGCCTATGCCGGCGCAGAGCATGACCAGCACCATGCGGCAAAACGCTTCATAGGCCGGGCCCGGCATGAATTCCGGCGTGACATGGCCGATTTGTTCGCTGGCCAGCGGCAACAGCATGCCGGCACAGCAGACCAGGGCCCAGCCCAGGGCCGCGCGCGGGCTGCCGACAAAAGCCACCGCCAGCGGAATGGGCACGAGATACCAGGGCGCAAAAGCTTGCGACTGTCCCATGAACAGGGAAATCGCCAGGATGGCCACGACATTGACGCCGGCCGCGATATGGCAGGCCCAGTCCAGGCGCCATTGCTCACGCGTTTTCAGCACCCAGCGCAGGATGAGCAGGCAGGCCGCGGTGGCCAGGGCATCGGTGATGGCAATGCCGGGATTGCCGAGGATGAGGCCGAAATAAATGGCGTACATGGCCCAGGCCAGGGCCACCACCAGGATCATGATGCGGGCGCGGCGTATATCCACGGGGTGCGCCAGGCCACTCGCGACGGCAACGTCCATTTCCGCCCTCCGCCCTATTCTTTTTATGGTGGCTGTCAGCGCCCACGCAAAAACAATTTGTCCAGTTCGGACAGCGTCAGGCGCGTCCACGTAGGCCGGCCATGATTGCATTGCCCGGAACGTTCTGTCGCTTCCATGTCGCGCAGAAGCGCATTCATTTCCGGCAAGGAGAGGACTCGTCCGGCACGCACGCTGCCGTGGCAGGCCATGGTGGCCAGCAATTCATTATGGGTTTCCTCGATGCGGCGGGTGCTGCCATGCACGGCCAGATCCGCCAGCACGTCGCGCACCAGCGCCTCGGCACGCGCCTGCCCCAGGATCACCGGCACCGCGCGCACCAGCAGGGTTTCCGGGCCCATGCGTTCCACTTCGAAACCCAGGCGCTGGAAAAGTTCGCCCTCGTTTTCGGCGATATCCGCTTCCCGCGTACTCACCGCCAGCGACAAGGGCACCAGCAAAGGCTGCGACACCAGCGCACCGGCATCCAGGCTGCCCTTGAGGCGTTCATAGGTGATGCGTTCATGCGCGGCATGCATGTCCACCACGATCAGGCCTTCGGCGTTCTGCGCGAGGATGTAGATGCCATGCAGCTGGGCGATGGCGAAACCCAGGGGTGGCACTTCACCGGGTGACTGTTCTGTCGGTATCGCAGCGGCGACAGGAGCCATCGGACTCTGAAAGGCCAGCGTCGGGGCATAGGCCGCACGTTCTTCGGCAACGCCAGGCCATGCCATGCCGCCACCCGTACGCGGCGCACTCACGGGCAAGGACAGCGCGGCCTGTTCACGTATGGCAGGCGCGAACTGCGCCACGGAACTTTCCGCGGGCGCCTGGTCCTGCGGTTTCAATTCCGCGATCACGCGATGCAGGCTACGGAACAGGAAGTCATGCACCTGGCGCTGTTCGCGGAAACGCACCTCGTGTTTGGTGGGATGCACATTCACATCCACCGCGCCCGGGTCCAGTTCGAAAAACAGCACATAGGCCGGATGGCGGCCGTGGAAAAGCACGTCGGCATAGGCCTGGCGCACGGCATGGGTCACCACGCGGTCGCGCACCATGCGGCCGTTGACATAGAAATACTGCAGGTCCGCCTGCGAGCGCGAAAACGTCGGCAGGCCCAGCCAGCCGCGCAGACGCAGGTCGCTGTGCTCGATCTGCACCGGTATCGCATGTTCCATGAAGGCCGCACCGCAGAGCGCGGTGAGGCGGCGACGCCACTCCATCTCCTCCAGCGCCGGCCGCAGCATCTGCACCTGGCGGCCGTTATGCGTGAGATTGAAGGCCACTTCCGGATTAGCCAGGGCCAGGCGGCGCACCGTTTCTTCCAGGTGCGAAAATTCAGTGCTTTCGCTTTTCAGGAATTTGCGCCGCGCCGGCGTATTGAAAAACAGGTCGCGCACTTCCACCGTGGTGCCGCGGGCATGGGCTGCGGGCTGCACCGTGGCCTCCATGTCGCGGCCTTCGGAATGCACGGCACGGCCAACACCCGTGTCATCCGGACTGCTGCTCAGCACCAGGCGCGACACGGAAGCGATGGAAGCCAGCGCTTCGCCACGAAAACCCAATGTGGCGACTGCTTCCAGGTCTTCGAGATCATGGATCTTGCTGGTGGCATGGCGTGCCAGCGCCAGCGGCAGGTCGGCCTCGGGAATGCCTTCGCCATTGTCGCGGATGCGTATCAGCTTGACGCCGCCTTCCTCGATATCGATATCCAGGCGCGTGCTGCCGGCATCCAGCGCATTTTCCACCAGCTCCTTGACCACGGAAGCCGGCCGCTCCACCACCTCGCCGGCGGCGATCTGGTTGGCCAATCGGGTGTCTAGTCGCTGGATGCGCGCCATGGAAATCCCACTCTTCAAAAAATCATTCCCGCCGCGGCGGGAATGCAATTCAGCTAAATAAGTTTTCAGTTGGCCGGAATGCGCAGCACCTGGCCGATACGTACATTGTCGTCG
>DASUXS010000068.1:0-7777 GCA_036377855.1 Moraxellaceae bacterium | reverse complement strand
TCTACTTCCTGCTCAGCGAAAGCAGCGGCGTGAAGACCCCGGGCTGGATGGTTCCCAAGCCCATGCATAACGAAGGCAACTACATCATCAGCCTGGGCAACCTGGTGCGCTGGCTGGCCACCAAGGCCGAAGAACTGGAAGTGAACCTCTTCCCCGGCTTTGCCGCCTCGGAAGTGCTGTATGCCGAAGACGGCTCCATCAAGGGCATCGCCACCGGCGACATGGGCGTGGCCCGTGACGGTTCGCACAAGCACAGCTACACCCCCGGCTATGAACTGCATGCCAAGTACACGCTGTTTGCCGAAGGTTGCCGCGGCAGCCTGGGCAAGGAACTGATCCGCAAGTTCGACCTGGACAAAGACGTGGATCCGCAGCACTACGGCATAGGCATCAAAGAGCTGTGGGACATCGATCCGTCCAAGCACAAGGCCGGCCTGGTCATGCACGGCGCCGGCTGGCCGCTGGCGGAAAACGGTGAATCCGGTGGCTGGTGGCTCTACCACCACGAGAACAACCAGGTTTCCGTGGGCCTGATCGCCGACCTCTCCTACAAGAATCCCTACCTCTCGCCCTTTGACGAGATGCAGCGTCTCAAGCACCACCCCGTGATCAAGCAGTACCTGGAAGGCGGCAAGCGCGTTTCCTACGGTGCCCGTGCTGTCATCAAGGGTGGCCTCAACTCCCTGCCCAAGCTGACCTTCCCGGGCGGCCTGCTGGTGGGCGATGACGCCGGCTTCCTGAACTTCTCCAAGATCAAGGGCAGCCACACCGCCATGAAGTCCGGCATGCTGGCCGCCGAAGCCATCGCCGAAGCCCTCAAGGCCGGCAAGACCGGTGGCGATGAACTGGTTTCCTACACCGAGAAGTTCAAGGCCTCCTGGCTGTTCGAGGAACTGTACAAGGCGCGTAATTTCGGTCCGGCCATGCACCGCATGGGCACCTTCATGGGTGCGGCTTTCAACTGGATCGACCAGAACATCTTCGATGGCAAGATTCCCTACACCATCCATGACAACACGCCGGATTACGCCACGCTGGACCTGGCGGCGCAGTCCAAGAAAATCGAATATCCCAAGCCCGATGGCAAGATCAGCTTCGACAAGCTGTCTTCCGTTTTCCTCTCCAGCACCAACCACGAGGAAGACCAGCCCATCCATCTGCAGCTGAAGAACGCGGATATTCCCATCAAGAAGAACCTGCCGCTTTATGCCGAACCCGCGCAGCGCTACTGCCCGGCCGGCGTGTATGAAGTGGTGGAAACCGACAGCGGTGACAAGCGTTTCCAGATCAATGCGCAGAACTGCGTGCACTGCAAGACCTGCGACATCAAGGACCCGGCCCAGAACATCAACTGGGTGGTGCCGGAAGGCACCGGTGGCCCTAACTACCCAAATATGTAAGTACCCGAATAGCTAATCGGGCAGTGCAGGAAAAAGGCGACCACGGTCGCCTTTTTCTTTGCCTGTCGAGTCAGTGGGACGACGGCATGCTTCTCCTCCCTCCCGACAGGGTGGCATGTCGGCGGCAACTGATGCACACTGCCCCGCAATTGCGGAAGCTGAGCTTCCATCAGAACTGTTTCAGGAGCACCCGGTGCTGCCCATCCTTGCAACTGTCCTGCTGGCAATCACGGCGCTGCCCGCCTATGCGGCCGATGCAGCGCCTGCTGCGGCCCCTGCTCCGGCACAGGACACGGTGCGCGTGCCTCCCGTCAGTGGCGTCAACAATTCACGCACGCCCACGGAAATCCAGGTCACGGTGCCCGGACAGCCCGCCTACACCACCACCATTCCGCCCGCGGTGGCCGGCAAGAAAAAGCTGCCCCTGCCGGCCACCGGTTTTCCCGGCTGCGAAGCCATGAAGGCGCCCTACCGCGCCGGTCTCTGGGAAATCACTTCTGTCAGCAACAACTCCATGATGCTGCAGCCCATCACGGCCAAGATAAAACGCTGCGTCACCGATCGCGATGCGCGAAACGCCTGCGGCCTCAACCAGCTTTCCGGCGGCCGCAACCGCGATTGCCAGATCACCGCCATGCAGGTCAGCGGCAACACCGCGAGCTGGGGCATGAAATGCGAAAGCCCGCATTTCAACGGCAATGGCAATGGCCAGTCCACGTTTTCCGATGATGCCTACCAGGGCCGTTTCGACATGACGGCGACCATGCAGGGCACGCCGATACAGATGAATACGACGTTTTCGGGCAAGCGCCTGGGTAATTGCAAATAATTAAAAAAACACCGTCATTCCCGCGTAGGCGGGACAAAAGCCCGAAGGGTGAGCGCAGCGAATAATCTCAGGAATTCAGGCAGGGCTTCTTTTAAAGCCCACTGTCCATCGAGGAGATTCCCGCCTTCGCGGGAATGACGAACCAATCGGGGGAATCGCCATGTCACTTTATTCACGCCACGTCTTTCCCCATGTGCTGGACTGGCTGATGTCGCAGCCGGCCTTCACCGCCGCGCGTAGCGAGCTGCTGGCGGGTGTATCAGGAGATGTGCTGGAAATCGGCTTCGGCACCGGTCTCAACCTGTCGCACTACCCTGCCGGAGTAAAAAGCCTGACCACGGTCGACGTGAATCCCGGCGTGCATCGCCTGGCGCAGCAGCGCTTACGCAAAAGCCCCCTGCCCGTGCGCTTCGCCCTGGTCAGCGGCGAAAACCTGCCCATGCCCGCGGAAAGCTATGACGCCGTCGTGTCCACCTGGACGCTGTGCAGCATTCCCGATGTGCAAAGCGCGCTGGCGGAAATCCGGCGTGTGCTGAAACCTTCTGGGCGCTTCTATTTTGTCGAGCACGGGCTGAGCCCGGATCCCGCCATCGCGAAATGGCAACGCCGGCTGACACCGCTGCAGAAAATCATTGCCGATGGTTGCCACCTGGATCGTGACCACCTGGCTTTGCTGGCGGCTGCCGGCCTGCAGGTGATTGAAAAGCGCCAGTTCCAGGCAGCAGGCCTGCCGGCCGTGGGGGCTTTCATGACGCTGGGAGTGGCGGGTCGCTAAGGGCTTTCCGGTCAGGGCCCCAGCACTCAGCGCGACAGCACGAAACGCGCTGACACGCCGCCACCTTCTGCCTGCCGCTCCACCTGCGCTTCCCGCAGGCTGAGTCCCTGTGCAGACAATTTGGCCAGCCAGCTGGCTACCGCATTGAAATCCGCCTTTTCCACCCAGACCCGCACCTGGTCACTGCCTTCCGGCTCGATACGGCTGAGGCTGAGGTTGCTGCTGCCGGCGGTATCACTGGCCAGGGCCAGCACCGAGCCGCCTGCGGCAGCGGGCGTTCCCTGCCAATGACCGTTGTTCGCCTGCATCAGCAGGAGCAGGTCACGATTGCTTTCATAGCGGCCGCGCGCATTGTCGGCGGCATGGCGTGACGGCAGCCACAGGCCGTAAACCAGCACGAGCAGCGCGGCAAAAATCCCCAGCAGGCGCAGCGCCCTTTGTTCGCGCGGCGCCAGCAGCAGCCAGCGCTGGCGCAGGGGAGCCAGGGCTTCGCGACTGCTCTGGCGCAGGTTTTCCATCAGGGTAGTCATGCTCCGCCCTCCACGCGCAGGCGGCCGCGGATCAGGCCGCCCTGGGCATTGGCTGAAACGATTTCACTGCGGAAGCCCTGGCCTTCCAGCTTCTGGCGGAAGGTGTCGAGCTCGCCCAGCGCACGGGCCTCCACATCCAGCGTCAGCACGCCGGCATTGAAGTCCAGGCGCTGTGCATGCAGGCCGGAGCCCTGCAGCGACTCGGCAATGCGCGTAAGGGCGGGCAAGGCCGTGCCCTGCCCCACATTGTCATTGAGATGCGCCTGCAGCTGCCGGCGCAGGTTCACGATGCGGCGCTCATCCGGAAACATCTGCCGGTAAAGCGCGGTGGCGGCGGCTTCGGTCTTGCTGGCCTGGTAGCGGTAATAACCGTAATGCACCCATTCGCTGAGCAGCTGCACGGCAAACGCCGCGGCCACGAATATCGCGGCGATACGCAGGCCGCGCGGCAGCGCGAACTGGCGGCTGACGGCAAAGCCGCCCTGCAGGAAATTGGCGGGATGACGGGTCCAGTCCGTGGCCGCGGACAAGGCGGCCTCCGCGTCCAGTCCCTCCTGGCGCTGCACCGGAATGCCCTGCGCCTGTGACCAGGCGGCAACGGCGGTTTCCAGCCCGGCGCTGGTCACCTGCAGTGCCGCCGGGGCGGTCTCGCTCTCCTGCAAGGCGGCCTCCAGCATCAGCGGCAGCAGGTCGGATTCCAGCACGGCACCGCGATGCCGCCCGCTGCGCAGCGCGACACGGCCGCCCGGCAGCTCTGCCAGCTGCCAGCCGGCATCGGTGGCGGGCAGCAGGAAAAGATCAGGCAGCAGGGCGACCACATGCAGGCCGCTGCGGCGCAGCGTGTCCAGCAGCGCCTGCAACTCCTGGCGGTTGATGGCCAGCAGGCTGGTCTTGTCGTCGCTGTCACCGGCGGCGGCAATCACCTGCAGGTTTTCCACGTCCTCGCCGGTCTGTTCCTCGATCAGCCAGCCCAGGGAATGGCCGGCCTGGCGCAGCTGCTGCGCCGTTGCGGCCACGCTGGTGAACAGGCAGCGCTCGGAAGGCAGGAACACCACGCAGGCCGCCCCCGCATGCTGGCTGGCCAGCGCCGCTGGCGACTGCGAGCCCAGCGGACGCAGGGCGCCGCCGGACTGCAGCCAGGCCTGGCCTTCATCCGCGACGGGGGAATACAGGAAGAAAAGTGTGTTCATAGCAGCTTCCGGGCGGCCTCGGCGGCGGCCTCTGTCATGGCATCCTGGTCGGCGTCGCTGTTGTTCTTGTCGGCAGGCGGCGGCGCCTGCACTTTCTGGCTGAAATCGCGCGCGATGACCCGGAGTGTAGCGGAATCATTCCGGGCTAGCACCGCGAGCGCGGTGCTGTGGCGGCCACCGATATCGGCATCGGCCAGCAGCTGGAAATAATGGCTGCGCACCACGATCTGGCCGCGCAATGCCGACTTCTGCCCGCTGTCCAGGCCATTGAACACCGGCTGGTTGAGGAACTCGTCCACCGTGGCATAGCCCTTGGTCGGCCGCTGCGTGGAGAGGTCGCTGGCGGTGCGGCTGGACAGCGTGCTGCTGAGCGCAGACAGCACCACAGGGTTGGCCGTGTTCACGTTCAGCATGGCTGACGCCGGCAGGACACTGACATAGGGACGCAGCCTGGCAATCACTTCCGGCGTGAAGCCTTTCACCAGGCGCAGCTCGGAAATATCCGCCAGCGGCAGGTTGGCCACGCGGTAAGGCTGCTCCAGGCGGGAATAGAAATCGTCTTCGGCGCCGTCGCTGCCGCTGGGGTCGCCATCACTGTCTATCCAGTCGGTGAGTGCCGGGCCGAGATTGTCCGGCAGGCCCAGGTTTTTCAGCAGGCGCTGGAAAATGGCGGCGGCCGTGGCGTCGGCGGCGCCGTCATGCCAGAGCCGGTTCACATTGAAACGCCCCTGCAGGTCCAGGACGCGCGCATTGATCATGCCGCCGTCCACGGGAAATGGCGGGAAAGGCCGCGCCCACATCTCGCCGGGATGATCCACCTGGCGGCCGCTGCGGTTGTCTTCCTTCATGTCCTCGCTGAGCAGCTCGCGCACAAAGTCTTCGGCGCCCTGCGTGTACAGCCAGGCCTGGTCCTGGTTGAACAGGCCGCCGGCATGCTGCAGCGCAAGTTGCTGGGAACGCATCATGGCCACGGCCAGGGTGGTGGCGATGGCAACGACCAGCAACACGGTGATGAGGGCGACACCGCGCTGGCCGGCAGCGCGCCTGCGCTCACTTGGCCGGCCCATTGCTGCCTCCCCCGTTGCTGCCGCCGTCGCTGCCTGAGGGTGCCGTTGCTTCGTTTTCCGGCAGCGGAATCACACGGCGTATGGCGCCGTAAGGGGCCAGGCTGAAGGTGATTTCCACGGCTTCCGGCAAGGGAATGTCCACCGCCTTTTTCTGGCTTTGCACCAGCGTGGGCCAGAGCGTCATCCAGCCGCCATTGGCAAACACCTGCAGGCGGAAATCCTGGACATGGTCCAGCAGCACGATTTTTTCCGGCGTGCTGGCACGGTCGCGGTCCAGCACGCTCCAGCGCTCGCGTATCAGCTGTTCGTTGGCGACGCGGTAACGTACGCGCACCAGGTCACTGCGGTTTTCCTGCAGCGGATTGCGCCAGCCACGACGGGTGAGCTCCATGACATTGTCCTGCTGCAGCAGGAAGCCGGGCTGGTTGTCGCCGAATTCGTCACGTATGGGGCGGGCGGCGGTCTGCAGCAGGTCGCGCTGCAGGATCATTTCCGCCTTCTGCAGGTCGTGCAGCGCACGCATATGCTGCAGGCCCTGGTCACGCGTAGCCACGGTGCCGGCCAGCAGGCGGTAGGAGCCGACGGCAATCATGGCCAGGATGGCCACGGCCACCAGCAGCTCCAGCAGGGTGAAGCCACGATGGGATTCAGGGCGCATTGCCGCCCCCGTTGCCGGATGCGGGGCTGTCAGCGGGAGGGCGCGGCAGGAAGCCGGTGACCACCGTGACGGGAGCCGGCTTTTCCCCCATGTCCTGCTGTCCCTCCTTGATGGCAACGGATACCACCAGCAGGCGCACATTAAGGCTGGGCGTGCCCTGTATCCTGGTGGTGATCAGCCATTCGCGGCCGGCCATCTTCACCGTGCTTTCGCTCTGGCCGATTTCCGGAAAGAAGCGCAGCAGGCGCAGGTCGGCCAGATGGTTGAGTGCCACCCAGTGGGCAAAGGTCTTTTCCTCGAGACGCTGGTCGGTGCTGATCTGGGTTCTCTGCGCATTCAGCAGGGCCAGGGCGGCAATGGCAAAGACGGAGAGTGCCACCAGCACTTCCAGCAGCGTGAAACCGGACTGGCGCGGGAAAGAGCGGCGCTTAGCCGGCATGGCCCTCTCCTTCCTTCTTCACGGCCTTGTCGTCCTCGCCGTCGCGGCTGACGCGGCCTATGTCATCGACACGGATTTCGCTGCGCAGCTCCGGCTTTTCAGTGACCAGGATTTCCACGCTGGCCGCGCTGGCTTCGCCGCTGGAAAGCAGGAGGATGTCGGGGTAGATGCGAGGGCTGGCATCGCGATCGCGCGTGCCGTCCTCCTTGCGGTCGTCATCCTGCGCCAGCGGGAGATTCAGCTTGCCCTCACGCAGCAGATGGATTTCCAGGCCTGCCGGCAGCTCGCGCTCACGCAGGCTGCTCTCGCCCTTGCAGGGCTTCCAGCGCTGTTTGATTTCGTCGAGGCAGAGAAAGAGATAGCCGGTGCCGGTGAGCTTGAGGCCGTACTCCTGGTTCTGCATCACGGCTTCATTGCCCACCTGCTCGATGAGCGTGGCGAGGCGGTCCGATTCGGTTTGCAGCTGGCGTTCGGCACCACCGAAATTGAGGCCGAGCATGGCGATGCCGCTGAGGATGCCGACCAGCAGCACCACCATCATCACTTCCAGCAGGGTGAAACCCTGCAGCGGCCGCCGGCCCACGCCTGTCACTCCGTATAGATATCGGCGTTGTCGCCCTCGCCGCCTTCGGCACCGTCGGAGCCCCAGGAATAGACATCATAGGGACGGCCATTGCTGCCCGGCACTATGTACTGGAAGGGATTGCCCCAGGGGTCCTTGGGCAGGCCGCCCTTGATATAGCCGCCCTGCGGGAAGGTTTTGGCCGAGGCGGCTTTCTGCACCAGGGCTTCCAGGCCCTCATCAGTCGTCGGGTATTTGTGGTTGTCCAGCTTGTACATTTCCAGGGCGTTGGAAATCTGGGCGAGACCGGTCTTGGCCGCGGTCACG
>DASUXS010000067.1:0-5636 GCA_036377855.1 Moraxellaceae bacterium | reverse complement strand
ATGCCGGCTCTTTCCCTGCGCCCCGGCGCCACTCTGGTTTTTCCGCCACTGATCCTGCTGGCCCTGCTGGCGGCGGCCTGGTGGCTGGCCCTGCAACCGGGGGAAGGCCGCCTGCTGGCCTTCTGGGCCCTGGCCGGGATTTTTTTCGGCATCGTGCTGCAACGTTCGCGTTTCTGCTTCTACTGCATGGCCACGGATTTTTTCGAGCAGCGTGATGCGCGCGGCCTGATCGGCATCATCGCGGCACTGGCCATAGGCACCATCGGTTACCACGCTGTATTCGGCGCCTTCCAGCCGCTGCCCGTCGTGGAGCGGCTGCCGCCGGGAGCGCATATCGGTCCGCTGAGCTGGGTCTTGCCGCTGGGAGCACTGGTCTTTGGCCTGGGCATGGCGCTTTCCGGCTCCTGCATCAGTGCACACTTCTATCGCCTGGGCGAGGGTTCACTGGCCTCGCCGCTGGCCCTGCTGGGCGCTGCGCTGGGCTTCGTGCTGGGCTTCCTGAGCTGGAACACGCTGTACCTGCGCGCGATACAGGAGGCTCCCGTACCCTGGCTGCCCGGCCACCTGGGTTATGGCGGCTCGCTAGCGCTGCAGCTTTTCGTGCTGGCCGTACTGGCCTTGTGGCTGCTGCGCTATCGCTGGCCCACCGCCACCGCGGCGCAGTCGCCGCTACATGCGGTTTTCCGCGCCCGCTGGCCCGCGCATGTCGGCGGCCTGCTCATTGGCTTCCTGGGCGTCATCACGTTTTTCCGCAGCGGTGCGCTGGGCGTGACGGCCGAACTGGGCAGCGTGGCCCGCACCGCCGCCGATCATTTTCATCTGCTGCCGGCGCGCCTTGAGGGGCTGGACGGTTTTGCCGGCTGCGCCACCGTGGTGAAAGAAGTGCTGCTCTCGCGTAATGGCGTTTTCGTGCTGGCTCTCGTGGGCGGTGCCTTTGCGGCCGCCCTGGCGGCAGGACAATTCCAGCCGCGCCTACCCACCAGCGCTGCGCTGCTGCGGCATTTACTGGGCGGCATCCTGCTGGGCTGGGGCGCCATGGTGGCGCTGGGCTGCACGGTGGGCACCCTGCTCTCCGGCATCATGGCTGCCGCGGTATCAGGCTGGGTGTTCGCGCTGTTCTGCTTTGCCGGTGCCTGGCTGGGCTGGCGCCTGCGCAAACGCTGGGGATGGTAGTAGTGACGGAGAGCCTGCTGCCATGAAAAAGCCCGCTGCGTGCGGGCTTTTTCACCAGATGTGATTGCAGGAACAGAGGCATCAGCGCGTCGGCCACTGCCAGGGCGGACCATCCAGCATGCCCATGCCGGCGATGCGCGTCGCCCCGCCTTCTTTTTCCAGATTGTGGCTCACGCAGTTTTCATCCAGCTCCAGCGCATTCACCAGCTCCACGGCATGCGACACCACAATCATCTGCGTGCTGCGCGCGGCAGCGCGTATCAAACGCCCCAGGGCCGGCAAGAGATCGGGGTGCAGGCTGGTTTCCGGTTCATTGAGGATCATCAGCGCCGGAGGACGCGGCGTAAGCAGGGCCGCCACCAGCAGCAGATAACGCAGCGTGCCGTCGGACAGCTCCGCCGCGCTCAGCGGACGTACCAGGCCGGGTTGGCGCAGGGCCACCGAGAACAGGGCCTGTTCGGAAAAAATCTCGACACTGGCGCCGGGAAAGGCGTCATCAATCGCCTCCTCCAAACCCGCTTCATCACCAATCTCGATGATGGTCTGCAGGGCCGCCGCCAGGTCGCTGCCGTCATGGCCCAGGGCCGGGGTACGCGTGCCTATCTGCGCCTGGCGCACCGGCGCGCCGGCATCGGTACGGAAATGATCATAGAAACGCCAGGAACGTATGGCCTCGCGCAGCACCAGGCCCTCGGCCATATGGCGCGGATCGGTGAGATTGGCAAGCACGCTTTCGTAGCCGGGAAAATGATCGCGGAAGACTTCCCACTCATCCTCTTCATTCTTGCAACGCACCTGGGGCCCGCGACGATCAACCAGCAGCGAGGACGGGCGCAGCTTTTCGCCCATCCAGATGCATTCGCGTTTGATTTCCGGATCACCATCGAAGGCCGACGGCGGCACAGCGGGAGGAAAGCCGAGATCCACGGCATAGCTGAGTTCGGTGCTGGCAAAACCCAGGCTCAGCCCGGCGTCTTTTTTCTTGCGCTGTTCACCTGCCCATAGCGAAGAGGCGAAACCGCCCTCACGCGCCAGCGCCGGCACGATGCCACCCTGCGCGGCTTCGGCGAGCAGGCGCAGGGAGCGATAGACATTGGATTTGCCGGAGCCATTGGCACCGGTGATGACCGTGAGCTGGCCCAGGGGCAGGACCAGCTCGCAGAGGGAACGGTAATTCTCGACGGCAAGCGCGGTCAGCATGACAGTCGCCCGCCCTGAACGCCGTGATGACGCGGCATTATTTCTTCTTGAATCCGGGCGGCAGCTTCAAACCCGGCGGCAGGTCGCCGGGACCGGGCATGCCGGGACCCCCGAAGCCGGGAGGCAGGCCACCTGCACCACCGCCGCCGCCACCCATCATGCCCTGCATGCCGCGCATCATCTTCATCATGCCGGAGGGCGAGGACAGCTTCTTCATCATCTTTTCCATCTGGCCATGCTGTTTGAGCACGCGGTTCACGTCCTGGATCTGCGTGCCCGAACCATTGGCGATACGGCGTTTGCGCGAACCGTTGATGAGATCAGGCTTGCGGCGTTCAGCCGGCGTCATGGAAAGAATGATGGCTTCCATCTTCTTGATTTCGCGTTCCGGCGCACCGCCGGCCATGGCCTGCTGTATGGCCGCGGCATTCATGCCGGGCAGCTTGTCCAGCAGGCCGCCCATGCCACCGAGATTCTTCATCTGCTGGAACTGGTCCAGCATGTCCTGCAGGTCGAAGCCTTTGCCCTTCTTGAGCTTGTTGGCCAGCTTCTCGGCTTTTTCCTTGTCCAGCTTGCGCTCGACTTCTTCCACCAGCGACAGCACGTCACCCATGCCCAGGATGCGCGAGGCCACGCGATCAGGATGGAAAGGTTCCAGCGCTTCGCTCTTTTCGCCGATACCCAGGAATTTGATGGGCTTGCCGGTGAGCATGCGCACCGACAGCGCGGCACCGCCACGGGCATCGCCGTCGGTCTTGGTGAGGATGACACCGGTCAGCGGCAACGCTTCGTTGAAGGCCTTGGCCGTGTTGGCGGCGTCCTGGCCGGTCATGGCGTCCACCACGAACAGCGTTTCCACCGGCGTGATGGCGGCATGCAGGGCCTTGATCTCGTCCATCATGTCGGCGTCGACATGCAGGCGGCCGGCGGTGTCGATGATGACGACGTCGGCGAACTTCAGCTTGCCTTCGGCAATGGCGCCACGCGCGATGTCGATGGGCTTCTGGTCAGGCGACGAAGGAAAGAAAATCGCGCCGACATCGCCGGCCACGGTTTCCAGCTGTTTGATGGCGGCGGGACGGTAGACGTCGGCCGAGGCCACCAGCACTTTTTTCTTTTCGCGCTCTTTCAGGAAACGCGCGAGCTTGCCCACGGTGGTGGTCTTACCCGCGCCCTGCAGGCCGGCCATGAGGATGACGGCGGGCGGCGCGGCATGCAGGTTCAGCGATTCATTCGCTTCGCCCATGGTGCGCACCAGTTCGTCGTGCACGATCTTGACGAAGGCCTGGCCCGGCTGCAGCTGCTTCATCACATCCTGACCCAGCGCCTGCTCGCGGATGCGTTCTATGAAGTCCTTGACCACCGGCAGGGCGACATCGGCCTCCAGCAGGGCCATGCGCACTTCGCGCAGGGTGTCCTTGATGTTGTCCTCGGTGAGACGGCCCGAGCCGGTGACATTGCGCAGGCTGTGGCTGAGGCGGTCGGTCAGGTTATCGAACATGGGGGCACCCGGAATACAGAACAGGCGGCGATTATAGGGAAGCAGGCCGCCACTGTCGCGCCGCGCGACCCGGGTATTGAGTCGTCGTGTCGTGGTGTCGTAGCAGCCCCACCGGGATGGGCCGGCTTACCTTCAAAACCCCCGGGCCTTATGCCACACTGCGTCCTCCTGCCGGCCGCCTTCGCCACCGCAAACCCTTACCGGATCAAGGAATTCAGCCATCATGACGATTTCTGTGGCGACCCTGGCCGGGCTCGCCGCCGCCCTGCTCTATCTTGCGGCCAGCACGCTGCTGGGACGCCAGCTGGCGCAGCGCAGCGCCCCCGACAGCCGCCTCATCCTGGGCCTGGGCATCATCGCCCTGCCCCTGCACCTGATCTGCCTGCACGCCGCCATCTACCAGCCCGAAGGCCTCAACCTCGGCCTCTTCCCTGTCATCTCGCTGGTGGGCTGGCTGATCGCCACCCTGGCCATAGGCATGAGCCTCTACCAGCCCGTGGTCAGCCTGACGCTGGGCGCGTTTCCGCTGGCGGCGCTGGGCATCCTGCTGTCGCTGTTCCTGAGTGCGCCCTATGTGCCGCTGAATGCGCTGAGCCGTGGCGCGGAGTCGCACATACTGCTGTCCATACTCGCCTACAGCGTGCTCACCATCGCCGCGGCGCAGGCCGTGCTGCTGGCGGTGCAGGACCACCAGCTGCGCCAACACAAGGCCGGCATCCTGAAGACGCTGCCGCCGCTGGTGACCATGGAGCGCATCCTCTTCGACCTGATCGCCGTCGGCTTTGCCCTGCTCACCCTGGCCATCCTCACCGGCTTCCTCACCCTGCAGAATTTCTTCGCGCAGCATGTCGCGCACAAGACCGTGTTCACGCTGGGTGCCTGGATCGTGTTCGCCGTGCTGCTGGGCGGCCGCCACTGGGGTGGCTGGCGCGGGGCCACCGCCATACGCTTCACGCTCTGGGGCTTTGCCCTGCTGCTGCTGGGTTTCTACGGCAGCAAAGTGGTGCTGGAACTGATCCTGCATAAACCTGCATAAGCGGGTTTAAACGTCTTAGCCCTGCCGGCCGAACTTGACCGGGCGGGCGGCCAGCCGCTACAAAAACTCCTCCTCCACTCTCCGGATTGATCGTGGAAGACGCTTCGCTGGGTTTCCTTTTCGGCCTGCTGGCCGCCTTCATCGCTGTCTCGGCCTTTTTCTCGGCGGCCGAGACCGGGATCATGATGGCCAACCGCTACCGCCTGCGGCACCTGGCCAAGACCGGCAACCGCAGCGCGCAGCGCATCCTGGCCCTGCTGGCCCAGCCCGACCGCATGATAGGGCTGATCCTGATCGGCAATACCACGGCCAATATCCTGGCCTCCTCCGTCGCCACCCTGATAGGCCTGCGCATAGGCGACGACTCCGGCGTGGCCATCGCCGCCGGCCTGCTCACCTTCGTGGTGCTGATCTTTGCCGAAGTCGGCCCCAAGACCTTCGCCGCGCGCAATGCCGAACGCGTCGCCCATGTCGCCGGCTTCGTGCTCACCCAGCTGCTGCGCCTGCTGTATCCCCTGGTGGCACTGGTGAACATCACCACCAACCTGTTTTTCCGTTTCAATCCGCTAGCGCATGGCGAGCACGGCCTGAACAAGGACGAGCTGCGCACCCTGGTGCAGGACGTGTTCATCCCCACGCAGCACCGCAGCATGCTGCTGGGCGTGCTGGAGCTGGACCACATCACGGTGAACGACATCATGATCCCGCGCGGCGAGGTGCAGGGCA
>DASUXS010000066.1:0-10214 GCA_036377855.1 Moraxellaceae bacterium | reverse complement strand
CAGCGCGGAGCCGATCTTCACGACCCAGCGGCGACCCTGGGCAAGGCGTTGGCGGTTAATCGAAGTCATGTATGCTCGAATGTTGTTCTGATCAGCTGGAGACTAGGGACGATACTCGAACTCGACGTCGTAGTCGTCCTCGTTCCAGTCGTCGTCTTCCAGGGTCTCGCCGGCTTCCTGGGCGGCACGACGGGCAGCACGGCGCTTCTCGGCCAGCTCCTGGATCTTGTGGCGGCCTTCTTCTTCCAGCTGGCGGCGACGCGCCATTTCCTTCTCGGCCACTTCCGGATCTTCGGCTTCCAGCTCGCGCTGCGCTTCAATCGCATCCATGAGCTTGTAGCAGACGGCTTTGGCGTTTTCACCGGTGAGGCCGGAGATGCGGAACACAGGACCAGTCCACTCCAGGCGCTTGACGATGTCGTTGCAGATCTCGTCCGCCATGTCCGGCGGCACCATGTCCATCTTGTTCAGCAGCAGCCAGCGCGGCTGCGCGGCCAGCGTGGGCGAATATTTCTGCAGCTCGGCGGCAATGGCCTTCACGTTTTCCACCGGATCGGAATTGTCGGCCGGCGCCACATCCACCAGATGCAGCAGGAAACGCGTACGCGCGAGATGCTTGAGGAAGCGTATGCCCAGGCCGGCGCCTTCGGCGGCACCGGCGATGAGGCCGGGAATGTCGGCCATCACGAAAGAGCGGTGACGGTCCACGTCCACCACACCCAGGTTAGGCACCAGCGTGGTGAAGGGATAGTCAGCCACCTTGGGCTTGGCCGCGGACACGGCGCGGATATAGGTGGATTTGCCGGCATTGGGCAGGCCCAGCAGGCCCACATCCGCCAGCACCTTCATTTCCAGGCGCAGCTGGCGCACTTCACCCGGATTGCCCGAGGTGGTCTTGCGCGGCGAACGGTTGGTGGAGCTTTTGAAATTGATATTGCCCATGCCGCCACGGCCGCCCTTCACCACCAGCAGGCGCGCGCCGGGCTCGACCAGGTCGCCCAGCACTTCATCGGTGTTTTCATCGATGATGGTGGTGCCCACCGGCACCTTGAGCACGACATCGTCGCCGCTGCGGCCGGTGCAGTTGGCGCCCATGCCGTTCTGGCCGCGCACGGCGCGGAACTGGCGCGTGTAGCGGTAGTCCACCAAGGTGTTGGCGTTGACGTCGGCTTCAATGAAGATGCTGCCGCCATGGCCGCCGTCACCGCCATCGGGACCGCCATAGGGAATGAATTTCTCGCGACGGAAACTCATGCAGCCGTTGCCGCCGGCACCGGCTTCGACCTTGATCACGGCCTCATCGACAAAACGCATTTTGCTTACCGTCGCTTATCTGGATGTGCCGGCCGGGCCGGCGGAAAAAACTGGAGAGCCCGGCAACAAAAAAGCCCCGACCAGGCGGGGCTTTTTTGCTGAGGCGCCTGCAGACTCAGGCCGCGGTTTCTACCACGACGTACTGACGGTTCTGCGGGCCCTTGGTGACGAACTTCACCACGCCGTTCGCGGTGGCGAACAGGGTGTGGTCGCGGCCGATGCCGACGTTCTCACCCGGCCAGAACTGGGTGCCGCGCTGACGGATGATGATGCCGCCAGCCAGGATCTGCTGGCCGCCGTACACCTTAACGCCAAGGCGCTTGGCCTGTGAGTCGCGACCGTTGCGGGTTGAACCGCCTGCCTTTTTATGTGCCATGTCCGGATACTCCTGAAACTGGTGTTAGGCGCTGATGCCGGTGATCTTGAGTTCGGTGTAGTACTGGCGATGGCCAGCCTGCTTGCGGTAGTGCTTGCGGCGACGGAACTTCACGATGCGGACCTTGTCGTGACGACCGTGGCTGACCACTTCGGCCTGCACCTTGGCACCGGCAACGATGGGCGTACCGATCTTGATGTCGTCGCCGTTCACCACCATCAGCACGTCTTCGAGGGTGATGGTCTGGCCGGGTTCGACTTCCAGCAGCTCAACCTTCAGCAATTCGCCTTCCACAACGCGATGCTGTTTGCCACCGCTCTTGATAACCGCGTACATGATGCCACTCCAGATTCTGTATTAGAGAGCCTTGTCGTCAGGCTGCCCCTTTCTCTACCCGCTGTCCCTGGGACAGGCCCTGCCAAGGCAGGTACGTAGGTAGTGAAAAGCAGCGATTCATGGCAAATGCCGCCCGGCCGACTCGCAAGGCGCGCAATTCTACGGAAATCACCCCGCCGCCGCAAGCCGCCGGGCAGAAGAATAAAGAACCGCCCGGACAGCTGCTTTCCGACCCCGGCCGGTAGCTCTAAGTGCTTGCGGCTGCTAGCATTCGCGGCCATTCAACCCTGTCAGCCGGGCTTGCCGGCAAGCTGCTTCGCATGGACTTCAAAAGCATCGTCGCCGTGGTAGGCCAGGACTTCGCGGCCGTGGACACCTTCATCCAGGACAGCCTGCGGTCGCAGGTCCCCCTGGTCAACGAGGTCGGCCGTTACATCGTCCAGGGCGGCGGCAAGCGCCTGCGCCCCCTGGTCTGCCTGCTGTCCGCCCGTGCCGCCGGCTATGAGGGTGGCCGCCATGTGGACGTGGCCGCCATCATCGAGCTGCTGCATACCGCCACCCTCCTGCATGACGACGTGGTGGACGACTCCGGCCTGCGCCGCGGCCGCGCCACCGCCAATGCCCGCTGGGACAACCCCACCGCCGTGCTGGTGGGCGACTACCTGATCTCCAAGGCCTTCCAGATGGTGGTCTCGCTGCGCAATCCCGTGGTCATGGACATCATGGCCTCCGGCACCTGCGTCATCGCCGAGGGCGAAGTGCTGCAGCTCATCAACCAGCGCGACCCGGACACCACCGAACAGCGCTATATGGATGTCATCTACGGCAAGACCGCCAAGCTCTTCGAGACCGCGGCCGAAAGCGGTGCCAGCCTGGGCAATGAAGCCCTGCGCCCGGCCTTTGCCGCCTATGCCCGCCATCTCGGCGCCGCCTTCCAGATCATCGACGACGTGCTGGACTACACCAGCTCCGCCGAGGTCATGGGCAAGAACGTGGGCGACGACCTGGCCGAGGGCAAGCCCACCCTGCCCCTGATCCAGGCCATGAAGACCGCCCCGGCCGCGGACGCCGACCTCATTCGCCAGGCCATACGCAGCGGCGGCCTGGAGCATCTGCAGCAGATCATCGCCATCGTGCAGAAGAGCGGCGCCCTGGACTACACCCGGGAGCGCGCCCGCCAGGAAACCGAGCTGGCCCTGCAGGCCCTGGCCGATGTCCCCGCCTCCGGCTACAAGACCGCGCTGGAACAGCTGACCAAGCTGGCCCTGGTACGCAATAACTGAGACTGCAAACCGGGCAGCCGGAAATAAATGCCGAGGGCCGTTGCATCGCGCGCAAGCCCTTCTATACAATGCGCGCCTCGCCGTTCGGCGGGTCGGTATCGGGGTGTAGCTCAGCTTGGTGGAGCGCTACGTTCGGGACGTAGAGGCCGGAGGTTCAAATCCTCTCACCCCGACCACTTCCTTCTGTTTCATCTTCCTCATTCTCGCTTTCTGATCATGTCTCACGGGCCGCCGCTCTGCATTTAGCGCAGACGCCATGGCAGCCGGGCCCCGCTGCGTCCATACTGGCCACGCGCAACCCGGAGCCCCACCCGTATGGAAGACCTGCTCAGGCAAATCGCCGCCTCGGAAGACAGCGATGGCGGCTTTCTGATCAAGCTGGCCAATGAATTGCGCCCCGCGCGGGCCGACAACAGCGAACAGGCCGGCAACAACCTCCTGGCCCTGTGCTATCTGCTGGAACAGGACCCGGCCCTGCGCCTGGGCCTGCGCAACTACCTGCTGCGCGTCATCGGCAGCCGCCGCCAGTCCCATCTCTATTCCGATGTCGGCATCTTCGACGGCACCGGTTTCTTCACGGAAATGCGCCAGCGCCTGGCCTGGAAAATCCTGCCGCCGGCCATCAACGACAATCACTTCAAGGACATCTTCAGCCAGATGTTCCACCACCGTGACGACTGGAAATGGGTGGTGGCGCTGGATGACAGCCTCTGGCTGCGCCTTATCAATGCCGTGCATTTCGAGGAACTGGGCGAGCACAAGGTGCCGCACCGCGCCGACCATGAAATCCTCACCGCGCTGACCACGCTGTCGCAACGCCTGACCTCGCTGGGCCTGGAGCCGCACCTGGTGCGCGTGTTTCCGGAAATCGAGAACTATGAATCGCCCTTCCTCTCGCTGAATGCCGAGATCCAGGACTATGTGCAGGAATACCACGAATTCCTGGAAGGCCACCGCGAGGACCACAGCGACGACAAACAGGCGCAGGTGCTGATCACGCAGTGCCGCGAACTGCTGCGCAAGATACGCAAGCGCATGCCGGAAACCGGTATCAGCATCAATCTCACGCAGACCCTGGTGCGCATGAAGCAGACCATGCGCCGCATGGAAATCCTGCTGGGCATACAGCAGAGCCAGGGCGAGGCCCGCCACCGCCTCTCCGTCAGCCTGTTCAAGGAACTGGTGTATGCGGACAACCGCCGCTACAGCATGCGCGAGGTCTTTGCCACGCACACCAGCCTGCTGGCCCTGCGCGTGACGGAAAATGCCGGCCGTACCGGCGAGCACTACGTCACCACGACACGACGCGATTATTTCACCATGTTCCGCTCGGGACTGGGTGCCGGCTTCATCGTCAGCTTCATGGCGGTATTGAAGGTGCTGGCCGGCAAGCTCAGCCTCGCGCCCATAGGCGCGGCCTTCATCTACAGCATGAATTACTCCCTGGGTTTCATGCTGGTGCATGTGCTGCACTTCACCATCGCCACCAAACAGCCGGCGATGACGGCGGCGCGCATCGCCACCAGCATCCAGGAAAGCGAAAGCAGCCGCGACCGCAACCTGGAAGCGCTGGCCGATCTCTGCGTGAATGTCTTCCGCACCCAGTTCATCGCCATCATGGGCAATGTGCTGCTGGCCATGCCCATGGCCTGGCTCCTGGCCTGGTTCTGGTTTTTCCAGACCGGCCACCACCTGGCCGACCCGGAAAAAGTGCAGCACCTGCTGCATGACCTGGACCCGCTGCACAGCCTGGCCATCTTCCATGCCGCCATCGCCGGCGTCTGCCTGTTCCTGTCCGGCCTGATTTCCGGCTATTACGACAACAAGGCCATCTACAACCGCATTCCGGAACGCCTGCGGCAGCGCCGCACCCTGCGCTGGATCTTCGGCGAGGAGCGCCTGCTGCGCCTGACCACCTATATCGAGAACAACCTGGGCGCGCTGGCGGGGAATTTCTATTTCGGCCTGATGCTGGGCAGCATGGGCACGCTGGGCTTCATCCTGGGCCTGCCCCTGGACATACGCCACATCACTTTCTCGTCGGCGTATTTCGGCTTTGCCTTCGTGGGCTCGGACCAGAACCTGCCGCTGGACACGCTGCTGCTGTCGCTGGCCGGCGTGGGCCTTATCGGCCTGACCAACCTGCTGGTGAGTTTCGGCCTGGCCTTGATGGTGGCGCTGCGTTCACGTGGCGTGCATTACCGGCAGTGGCTGCCGCTGCTGGGCATGATCTGGTGGCGTTTCGTGAAGAATCCGCTGCGTTTCCTTTGGCCGCCCAAGGATGTGCCGGTGGCAGCAGTCGAGGAGACAGAAAAAAAGGCCGCATAAGCGGCCTTTTTTCTTTGGGACCTGGCAACACAACTTTCCAAGCAATCCGTCATTCCCGCGCAGGCGGGAATCTTCATAACATACAGCGGGCCTTTTAAATGCCCTGCTGGAGTCCAAGAGATTCCCGCCTGCGCGGGAATGACGGCGTATTTAAAAGGTGACTCAGGTAGTTTCCTGCAGCTGGTCCAGAATCGCCGGATTTTCCAGCGTCGACACATCCTGCGTGATGGCCTCGCCCTTGGCGATGGCGCGCAGCAGACGACGCATGATCTTGCCCGAACGCGTCTTGGGCAGGTTGTCGCCAAAACGGATTTCCTCCGGCTTGGCGATGGCACCGATTTCACTGCCCACCCATTCACGCAGATTGGCCACCACCTTCTTGGCTTCCTCGCCGCTGGGGCGCGCGCCCTTGAGCACGACAAAGGCCACGATGGCCTCGCCCTTGAGCGCATCGGGACGACCCACCACGGCGGCTTCCGCCACCAGCGGATTGGCCACCAGGGCGGATTCGATTTCCATGGTGCCCAGGCGGTGGCCGGAGACATTCAGCACGTCGTCGATACGGCCCATGATCCAGAAATAGCCGTTCTCGTCGCGATGCGCGGAGTCGCCGGCCAGGTAGTAGCGGCCGTTGTATTCCTCAGGGAAATAGGACTTCACGAAACGGTCGGGATCGCCCCAGAGCGTACGCACCTGCGAGGGGAAGGGACGCTTGATCACCAGGAAGCCGCCCTTGCCCTTTTCCACGGTGGAGCCGGCTTCGTCGACGATGTCGGCGATGATGCCGGGCAGCGGCAGCGTGCAGGAGCCGGGCTTGGTGGGCACGGCGCCCGGCAGCGGCGCGATCATGTGCGAACCGGTTTCCGTCTGCCACCAGGTGTCCACGATGGGGCAGCGGCGGCCACCGACTTTTTCGTGGTACCACATCCAGGCTTCGGGATTGATGGGCTCGCCCACGGTGCCGAGCAGACGCAGGGAAGACAGATCGAACTGCGAGGGCAGGTCCGCGCCCAGCTTGATCAGCGAACGTATGGCGGTGGGTGCCGTGTAGAAAGTGGTGACGCGGTGGCGCTCAATCATCTGCCAGAAACGGCCGGCATCCGGATAGGTCGGCACGCCTTCGAAGATCACCTGGGTGCCACCCATGGCCAGCGGACCATAGGCCACATAGGAATGGCCGGTGATCCAGCCCACATCGGCGGTGCACCAGAAAATATCGTCGGGCTTGTAGTCGAAGACCCAGCGCATGGAATTCACCGCGCCCAGCAGATAACCCGCGCTGGAATGCTGCACGCCCTTGGGTTTGCCGGTGGAGCCGGAGGTGTAGAGGATGAAGAGCGGATCTTCGGCATTCACCCAGGTCGGCTCGCAGTAGTCCGGTTTGTCTTCCACCAGCTCATGCCACCAGAGATCGCGGCCCTTGTGCCATTGCACGGGGGCATCGCTGTCTTCAGCGCGCTTGTAGACGATGACGCGCTCAATCACTTCGCAACCGCCAAGGGCGATGGCTTCGTCGGTGGTGCCCTTGAGCGGCACCACCTTGCCACCGCGGATACCGGCGTTGGCGGTGATCACCAGCTTGGCTTTGGCATCGATGATGCGTTCGTTCAGGCTCTTGGCGGAAAAGCCGCCAAAAACCACGGAATGTATGGCGCCGATACGGGCGCAGGCCTGCATGGCCACCACCGCTTCCACGCTCATGGGCATGTAGATGACGACGCGATCGCCCTTGGTCACGCCCAGGGACTTCAGGCCATTGGCGAACTGCCCCACAAGACGCGCCAGCTCGGCATAGGTGACACGGCGCACGGTGCCGTTGTCGGATTCGAAAATCAGCGCGATCTTGTTGGCCAGCAGCGGCAGGTGGCGGTCTATGCAGTTGAAGGAGACATTGAGCTCGCCGTCATGAAACCAGCGATAGAAAGGCGCACGGCTTTCATCCAGCGTTTGCGTGAAGGGCTTGTGCCAGCTCAGCTGCTCGCGCGCTAGGCGTGCCCAGAAACCTTCGTAATCGCTTTCCGCCTGTTCGCAGAGCGCGTGGTAGGCCTCCATGCCGGGCACCGCGGCTTTCTGGCGGAAATCATCCGACGGCGGAAACACCCGGCTTTCGACCAGAATGGAATCGATGGTACTCATTACGCACTACTCCTTTTCCTGCATCCCTAACGATGCATCACAGTCATTGTTCTAGGGTTGTGCCCGGCGCAACTCCGGCGGCCGGGCACTTTTCTTGTTCTGCAAAAAATATCAATGTTGCTGGGCCTTTTCGGCGCCTATGCCCGTGTTCTGGCGCACATACAGCTCTTCCCACATACGCTCGGCGCGTTCATCACGACGCCACAGCAGCGAGCCCAGCAGCACGGCCAGGAAACCCAGCGGGATGGACACGATACCGGGATTCTTCAGCGGAATCAGCGGCTTTTCCAGGCCCACCATGGAGGTGCGCTTGCCAGCGTTTTTGGCGATGTCATCGTTGGCCTTGGCCACGTCCTTGTCGAACTTGGCCAGGGCCTTTTCCGCCTTGCCACGGGCAGTGGCATCACCGGCCTGGGCCAGGGCCAGCTGCAGCTCGCCCTGTTTGGCCGGGGCGGCATCCAGCACCTTCTGCGCATCCGCCGTGACTTTCAGCGGATAGGTCATGTTGGGCGACACCAGCACCAGTGCGATCGCCGTCACCGTGCCCACCACCATGCCGGCGATGATGCCGCCGGTATTGCAGCGCTTCCAGTACAGCGTCAGCACGATGCAGGGCAGGTTGGCACTCGCCGCCACAGCAAAGGCCAGGCCCACCAGGTGCGCGACATTCTGGCCCTTGGCGGCAATGCCGATGACGATGGCGATGGCGCCCACGACAACGGTGGCGATACGGGCCGCACGCACCTGCTCCTGCGGCGTGACATGGTCTTCGCGTATCACGCCCACATAGATGTCATGCGCCATGGCACTGGCCGCGGCCAGCACCAGGCCGGCCACCACCGCGACGATGGTGGCAAAGGCCACGGCCGCGACAAAGGCGAGGAAAAGATTGCCCATCATGGAATCCGCACCACCGCCGAGATACTGCGCCAGCAGCGGGGCCGCCATATTGCCGCCCTTGTCGATGCCGGCAATGGTGGGCGCACCCACGCGCGTGGCGGCGCCCAGGCCCAGGAAAATCGTCAGCACATAGAAACCGCCGATGATGCCCATGGCCCAGATCACGGATTTGCGCGCTTCCTGCGCCGTGGGCACGGTGAAGAAACGCATCAGGATATGCGGCAGGCCGGCGGTGCCCAGCACCAGCGCCAGGCCCAGGGAAATCTGGTCCAGTGGATCTTTCAGGTAGAGACCGGGTTCGAGGAAGCGCTGGCCCAGTTCCGCGGCGGACATGCTGCCCGCGCTGTCACCCAGCAGCTTGGCCACCTGCGCCTGCACCTTGGGGTCGGCCACCACCGCGCCCAGGAAACCGGGCAGCGAAAAACCGTAAGGCGCCCACACCAGGATGACCAGCACCACCGAGGCCAGCACCAGCAGGACGGCCTTGATGATCTGCACCCATGTCGTCGCCACCATGCCGCCGAAGAGCACATAGGCCAGCATCAGCACGCCCACCACCAGCACCGAGATTTCGTAGTCGATGCCTATCAGCGTCTTCACCAGCACACCACCGCCCACCATCTGCGCGGTGAGGTAGATCGTGGACACGGTGATCACGGACAGCGCCCCGGCCACGCGGGTTTTCCTGGGGTCGTTGCGATAGGCCAGGATGTCGGCCAGCGTGTATTTGCCGATATTGCGGCAGGGCTCGGCAATCACCAGCAGCACGGTGATATAGGCCATGAGGAAGCCCACGGAATACATGAAACCGTCATAGCCGTAGAGGGAAATCAGGCCGGCGATGCCGAGAAAGGAAGCGGCGGACAGGTAATCACCGGCAATCGCCCAGCCGTTCTGCAGGCCGGAGATACCGCCGCCCGCCGTATAGAAATCCGAAGCGGAATGCACGCGTTTGGCGGCCACGAAAGTGACATACATGGTCAGCGCGATGATGGCGCCGAAGACGATGAAGGTGAGGAAACGGTATTCCGGTGCGACCGCACCTTCATCGGCCAGGGCCAGTGCGGGCATCAGGCCCAGCAGCAGAGGGAGGAATTTATTCATGGCGGCCTCCCTGGGTACGCACACTGGCGACAATCTCGGCGGCCAGCGCATCGAACTCGCGGTTGGCGCGGCGCGAATAGATCACCGCCACGCCCCAGGCCACGGCAAACTCGGATAACGCAAACAGCAGGCCCACGTTCAGCGGGCCCCACACGGTCTGCCTGAAGAGATCCGGCGTGTAGGCAGCGCCCAGCGGCAGCAGGAAATAATAAAACAGGGAAAACGCCATGAGGCTCCAGAGGAAGCGGCTCTTGCGGCGATGGAGGTTCTGGAAACGCGGATCGGCTTCGATAGCCGCCCAGTTGATACCGGGTGACGGACTCATGCTGCTCTCCTGCGACTGTTGTGATTATTTTCACGGTGCCGGCTGATCCCGCCGGCCCGGTTTGTTTTTGGCTTGCCCGGAGACTAGGCAGTGCGCAAATCCGTCGGCCAAT
>DASUXS010000065.1:0-3666 GCA_036377855.1 Moraxellaceae bacterium | reverse complement strand
CAGGGCGCGACGGCGGGGAGTGGAAGCGGCAGGCAAAGCAGGCATGACGGACAACAGGGCAGGAATACAGGGCGCGCATTATAGAGTGCCCGGCAGAAAACCACAGGCCCGCCGGCAGGGAAAACAGAGGATTTCAGGATGAAAAAGACGATCGCACTGCTGCTGGCCTGCCTGGCCGCCCCCGTACTGGCCGATCCGGTGACCCCGGATGCCGCCGACAAGCCCCAGGCCCTAACGCCGCAGACCATAGCCCCGCAGATGGTCCTGGCCATGGACCGCATCCTGCCCGGCAGCACCGAAGACAAGATCAAGGCCCTGCTGCCCGAGGAAGGCCGCGCCGTGCTCAACCTCTACCTGGCCGGCCAGATCCGCGAATGGTATTTCCGCCAGGACCGCCCCGGCGCCATCTTCCTGCTGGAGGCTGACAGCCTGGAGGCCGCCCAGGCCACCCTGGACGCGCTGCCCCTGAGCAAGGCCGGCCTCATCGCCTACGACCTGGTGCCGGTCGGCCCCTACATCCCCCTGGCCACCTTGCTGAAACCGGCAGCGCCCGCGAAGAAAAAAAGCCACTGACTCCGGCCAAAATCCTCCCGTACAATGCCCGCCCGCATTCAGCGCGAGGCCCGAGATGGACTGTATTTTCTGCAAGATCGCCAACAAGGACATTCCCGGCAAGATCGCCTTCGAGAATGAACGCGTCATCGCCTTCCACGATCTTTTCCCGCAGGCGCCCACGCATATCCTCATCATTCCCAAGACGCACTACAGCACGCTGAACGATGTGCCGGCCAGCGAGTCGGCCCTCCTCGGTGAGCTGGTGAGCACGGCCACCGTCATCGCCAAGGAACAGGGTCTGGCGGAAAACGGTTACCGCGTGGTGATGAACTGCAACAAGGATGGCGGCCAGAGCGTCTACCACATCCACCTGCATCTGCTCGCCGGCCGCCAGCTGGCCTGGCCGCCGGGCTGAGCCTGCACAGAGGCCGATCTGAGGAAAGAAGCATGCGCCGTTATTCCCTGCTGGACCGTTTCATCAATGAAGCCGACAAGGCGCTGCGCACCATCGCGCCCAATGCCACGCAGGCACATCGCCCCAGCCCGGGCGTGCCGCATGGCGAAAGCGCGCTGAGCGAGGAAGAGCGTCGCCATGCCGCCGGCCTCATGCGCGTGAACCATACCGGTGAGGTCTGCGCGCAGGCGCTGTACCAGGGCCAGGCGCTGACGGCACGGCTGCCGGAAGTGCGCGCGGAAATGGAACAGGCCGCGCGCGAAGAGGAAGACCACCTGGCCTGGTGCGAGCAGCGCGTCACCGAACTGGGCTCGCATACCAGCTATCTCAATCCGCTGTGGTATGCCATGTCCTTTGGTATTGGCGCGGCAGCCGGCATGGCCGGCGATAAATGGAGCCTGGGCTTTGTCGCGGAAACCGAGCGCCAGGTCTGCGACCACCTGCAGGGCCATATGGGCCGCGTGCCGCTGCAGGATGAAAAAACCCGCGCCATCATCGGCCAGATGCATCATGACGAGGCCGAGCATATGCAGATGGCGCTGCAAGCCGGTGCCGCCCCGCTGCCGGCGCCCGTGAAGCATCTGATGGCTGCCGTGGCCCGGGTGATGACGACTACGGCCTACCGCATCTGAAGCTTTTCCTGAAATGAAAACGGCGCCCGCAGGCGCCGTTTTCATTGATGCACTCGTGCTTACAGCCAGCCACTCTTGCGCAGGCTGCCGACAATGGCATCGGCAAAGCCTTCGAAGTTGCGGGCGGCATCGCGCTCCAGCTGCGTCTTGCTGTGCGCTTCCCACATCACCTGGCCATTGCCGGCGTCATAGAGACGCGTTTCCAGCACAGCCTTGCGTTCGACCAAGGGCGCGGCGCTGCGTATGTCCTGGGCGTTGTTGAAACCCGCCACCCAGGGATCGGTTTCCCAACCCACGCGCGCATCCGGCGAGCGACTCGGAGCCGCCAGCGAGAAATTGAATTCGGGGAACTGCTCATTCACCGCATTCACTTCGTAATTGATCAGGCGGGTGGCGATGACACCGGTCACGCCTTCAGCGCGGGCACGGGCGGCAATCTGGTCGCGCGTCGGCTGCTTCTCGCCCGGGAACCAGTCCGAGGCCAGCACCACCTGGCGGTTCTTGCTCGTCAGGCGGCGCGAAAACGCCTGCTCCATGGCACGCTGGATTTCCGGGCTGGTGTTCACGCCCAGCACCAGCACCTTTTTCAGCGTGGCCGCCTCCGGCTTTTCGCTGGTCACCTGGTCCACCCGGGTGCTGGAAAAACAACCCGCCAGCAGCAACACCGCCAGCACCGCCCCTCCCCGCATCAACATCTTCATGCCGGCTTCTCCTGTCCGTCTTCATGGATTTCATAATCATGGGTGATCACCACGCCGGCCTGGCCGAGCATGATGGAGGCCGAACAGTACTTGTCGGCCGAAAGGTCCACCGCCTTTTTCACCTGGGCTTCCTTGAGGCCGCGGCCTTTGACGATGAAGCGCACATGGATCCTGGTGAACACGGCGGGCACGGCATCGGCGCGCTCGGCCTCGAGCTCGGCTGCGCAGGACGTCACGTCCTGGCGGGCCTTGCGCAGGATGGTGACCACGTCGAAGGCGGTGCAGCCACCCAGGCCCATCAGCAGGAGTTCCATGGGACGGGGTCCCAGGTTGCGACCCCCGTATTCGGGGGCTCCGTCCACCACCACGGCATGGCCGCTGCCGGACTCCGTCACGAACATGACATCCTGCACCCACTTCACTCTGGCTTTCATCGCTTCCCCGCTGTCTGCTGACTGACCAGTATGGTCAGAAACCTGCACAAATTCTCACTTTCGGCGTTTAATCCCGCACAAAAGCTGTGATATGGTCGGGCCCTATAACGATAACCGTACATAAGGACGCAGCCATGGCCCGCCTGCCGGTCAACGCTCACGTTCCCAACATCGACTCCTTTCTGGATCAATGCCATCGCCGCAAATACCCGGCGCGGAGCACGATTATCTACGCTGGCGATGCCGGCGACACCCTTTATTTCATCATCGCCGGCTCGGTCTCCGTGGTCATCGAAGATGACGAAGGCCGTGAGATGGTCATCGCCTACCTCAATGCCGGTGACTTCTTCGGCGAGATGGGCCTGTTCGAAGACAAGCCCGTGCGCTCGGCCTGGATCAAGGCCAAGACCCTCTGCGAAGTCGCGGAAATCAGCTATCCCAAGTTCAAGGAACTGGCCCGCCAGGATGCCGGCCTGATCTTCGCGCTGTCCGCCCAGCTCGCTGGTCGCCTGCGCGCCACCACGCGCAAGGTCGGCGACCTCGCCTTCCTGGACGTCACCGGCCGCGTGGCCCGCACCCTGCTGGACCTGTGCAAGCAGCCCGATGCCATGACGCATCCCGATGGCATGCAGATCAAGATCACCCGCCAGGAAATCGGCCGCATCGTGGGCTGCTCGCGAGAAATGGTGGGCCGCGTGCTCAAGTCCCTGGAGGAACAGGGGCTGATCTCGGTGAAGGGCAAGACCATGGTGGTCTACGGCACGCGCTGAGTCCTGACCTTTCCCCGTAGGAGCGGCTTCAGCCGCGAACAAAAAAAAGCCCGCGTAATGCGGGCTTTTTTATGGTGCCTGTATAAAGGGAACTGTTGGTTCGCGGCTAAAGCCGCTCCT
>DASUXS010000064.1:0-6342 GCA_036377855.1 Moraxellaceae bacterium | reverse complement strand
TCGCGCGGGTCCTGGATCAGGACCTTGCCCTCTTCCGCCTTGGCAATGATGAAGTAGCCGCCATCCAGGCCATGGGCAATGGCCGGCAGGGGCAGCTTGGCCAGACGGTCGACGCCGCTTTCCACGGGTTTGGATTTAAGCCCCAGCTTCTTGGCCGCCAGCAGGATTTCCTGGGGGCCGAAGATCGTACCGGCCTGGCCGAACTCATGGACCAGCTGGGCGGGTTCGACAGCCACCTGGTGAAAGCGCGCCATCATCACCAGGCAGATCAGCCCCGTATCCAGCGGCGGCCGTGCCGCTGCCTGCCCCGTATCCGGGGTCTTGTTCAGATCTTCAGTCCGTTCCACGATGTCCCCCGCCCATCCCAAGGCGGGATGAGAAAGCCGTCATTCTGCCAGTGTGCTATTACCACCTTCTATGCGTAGAACCCGCAAAGCCGCCTGATCCAACGGCTATTTCTTGTCATTAATGACCAAGCACTTAACGTTTGCTCACTATTTGACAGGATGCCCCCCTGCCGGCTTCCCGCTAAGATGCCGCAACCGGGATAAAACAAGGACAACGCTGCACATGGCCCGCCATTTCGACCGTATCGACGATTGCCTGGACGACCTCAGCACCCGTATCGGCCCCCGCCTCAACCTTGGCATTCCCCTGGGGGTGGGCAAGCCCAATGCCCTGGTGAATGCGCTGTATGAACGGGCCCGCAACAACCCGGGGCTGAAGCTGCGCATCCTGACCGCGCTGTCCCTGGAAAAGCCCAAGGCCGGCAGCGACATGGAGGAGCGTTTCCTGGGTCCCTTTGCCGAACGTATCTTCGGCAACTATCCCGACCTGGATTATGTGAAGGACCGCCACACCGGCCAGCTGCCGAAAAACGTAGAAGTCATAGAGTTCTTCCTGAAATCCGGCGACTACCTGCATAACGATTACGCACAGCAGCATTATCTTTCCAGCAACTACACGCATGTGGCGCGCGACATGCTGACCCAGGGCGTGAACGTGGTGGCGCAGGCCGTGGCCGTGCGTGAGCGCGGTGGTCGTACGGAGTATTCGCTGTCCTGCAATCCCGATGTCACGCTGGACCTCATGCCCCTGCTCAGGGATTGCGGCTGGCCGGTCTATCGCATCCTCGTGGTCAACCGTGAACTGCCTTTCATGGAGAACGACGCCATCGTCGATGAAAGCGAAGTCGATGCCATCGTCACCGATGCCGCCGGCACGCACACCGTTTTCTCCGCCCCGAACATGAAAGTGACGGGCACCGACTATGCCATCGGCCTTTATGTCAGCTCGCTGGTCAAGGACGGTGGCACCTTGCAGATCGGTATCGGTTCGCTGGGTGATGCCATTGCCCATGCGCTGATCCTGCGTGACCGCCACAATGCGGACTACGCGACAGCCCTGAAAACCCTGGGCGCCCCTACCACGCATAGCGGCCCCTTCCAACAGGGCCTGTATGGCTGCTCGGAAATGTTCGTGAACGGCTTCATGGCGCTGATCGAGGCCGGCATCCTGCGTCGCGAGGTCTTCGAGGATTACGGCCTGCAGAAACTGCTGAATGAAAACCGTATCCAGCTTGAGGTCGGCCCCAACACCCTCCCCGCCCTGCTGGAAGCGCGCCTCATCCATTCTCCGCTGACCACCGACGATGTCGATTTCCTGAAGCGCTACGGCATCTTCCATGACGATGTGGAATTGCATCGCGACGAGCTGCAGGTCGGCCAGGAGAAGCTGTCCGCCGACCTTGGCAAGCCGGCCCATCTGGCTGCCATCAACCAGCACTGCCTTGGCAAACGCCTGCGCGGCGGCATCCTGATGCATGGCGGCTTTTTCCTGGGGCCGCGCGACTTCTACCAAAAGCTGCGCGACCTCACGCAGGAGCTGCGTGCCCGCATAGGCATGACCAGCGTGGGTTATATCAACCAGCTCTATGGCCCGGAATCGCTGAAAACCCTGCAGCGCCGCGATGCCAGCTTCGTGAATACCTGCATGATGGTGACCCTGCTGGGCGCCGCCATTTCCGATGGCCTGGATTCCGGCAAGCTGGTCAGCGGTGTCGGCGGCCAGTACAACTTCGTCTCGCAGGCCCATGCCCTGGAAGGTGCCCGTTCCATCCTGATGCTGCGTGCCACGCGCCGCAGCCAGGGTGAGGTGGTTTCCAACATCATCTGGAGTTACGGCCACACCACCATTCCCCGCCATCTGCGCGATATCGTGGTGACGGAATACGGTATCGCCGACCTGCGCGGCCAGACCGATGCCACCATCATCAAGCGCTTGCTGGCCATCACCGATTCGCGTTTCCAGCCGGAGCTGCTGGCCCAGGCCCGTGCCGCCGGGAAAATCGAACCGGAATACGAGATTCCCGTCGAGCAGCTCAACAACCTGCCGGAGACCGTGGCCACCCGCCTGCAAGGCCTCAAGGACAGCAAGCTGCTGCCGGACTTCCCCTTCGGCAGTGATTTCACCGAAGAGGAACTGGCCATCCTGAAAGTGCTGCAACGCATGCAGGAAAGCACCGAACATCCCCTGCAGCTGGTGAAATCCCTGGTGGCCAGCCTGCGCGAGGAAAAGGAAATCCCCACCGCCCTGCTGGAACGCCTGCAGCTGGACCAGCCGGAAAACCTCAAGCAGAAACTGCTGCGCCAACTTTTTATCGGCAATGTGTAAGCGCTGTCCACTTCGCGGAGCATGGCCGCCGCGCTAGGCTGGCGGTCATCCTTCGCAAGGCAGGCCCTCATGGATTTTTCCTTTCCCGCGCGACTCACCCTGGGCATCAGCCAGTGCCTGCTGGGTGAGAACGTGCGCTACGACGGCAGCCATAAACACTCCTCGCTCTGCACCACCACCCTGGCGCAACGCTTTGACTACCTGCCGGTCTGTCCGGAAATGGGCATAGGGCTGGGCGCTCCGCGCGAATCCATTTCCCTGCGTCTTGCCGCCGATGGCGAAAGCCTGCGCGTGGTCGGCAATAAAACGCCGGGCCTGGATGTCACCGAGCCGCTGGAAAACTATGCCCGGCAAAAAGCCGCGGAGCTGGCGGATATCGACGGCTATATCTTCATGGGCCGCTCGCCCAGCTGCGGCCTGGGCAATGTGAAGGTCTACCGTGACAACGGCTATGCCACGGAGCGCCGCAGCGCCGGTCTCTATGCCCGTGAATTCACGCGCCTGCATCCGCTGCTGCCTGTGGAAGAGGAAGGCCGGCTGCGCGATGCAAAAATCTGCGAAAACTTTGTCGCCCGGGTTTATGCCTGGCGGCGCTGGCGCGACATGCAGGCCGCGGGCATCACGCCGGCCCGCCTGCAGGAATTCCATGCCCGCCACAAATACCTGCTGATGGCACATCGCGTGGAATCCTACCGGCACCTGGGCCGGCTGGTGGCCCAGGCCAGCCAGCGCACGCTGGAAAGCGCAGCGGCGGAATACATACGCGAATTCATGGCCACGCTGCAGACTCCCAGCAGCAACCGCAGCCACAGCAATGTGCTGCAGCACCTGGCCGGCTACTTCAAGCAGGCGCTGGACAGTGCGGCCCGCCAGGAGCTGCAGGCGCTGATCGAAGACTACCGGCTGGGGCGGGTCCCGCTGATCGCCCCCCTCACCCTGCTGCGCCACCACCTGCGCCTGCACCCCAACCGCTATGTGCAGGACCAGGTCTATCTGGAGCCGCATCCCCCCGAGCTCCTGCTGCGCAACTTCCACTGACCGCGCTGCCGCCCGCCGGCCATGCCGGGAAAGTCTCCGCAGGTACATGAGAACGGCTGACGCTGCCCCTGCGGACTGCTAGCATCGCCGGGCCCTGTCGTTAAGGACCTTCCTGAATGGAACTGATCGATTTCATCCTGCATGTCGACCGCCACCTTGGTGAATTCGTGGCGGCCCACGGTGTGTGGATCTATGCCCTGCTCTTCGCTGTCGTCTTCGTGGAAACCGGCCTGGTGGTCATGCCGCTGCTGCCCGGCGACAGCCTGCTCTTCGCCGCCGGCGCCCTGGCGGCGGCCGGCCATATGGATCCGGTCTTGCTGGTCAGCCTGCTCTTCATCGCTGCCGTGCTGGGCGACAGCTGCAACTACGCCATAGGCCGCGCCATCGGTCCCCGCGTCTATGAGATGGACTCGCGCTGGCTGAAACGTGAATACCTGGACCGCACCCATGCCTTCTTTGAAAAGCATGGTGGCAAATCCATCATCATCGCCCGCTTCGTGCCCATCGTGCGTACCTTTGCCCCTTTCGTGGCCGGTGTGGGCAGCATGGAGTACCGCAGCTTCCTGACCTACAACGTGGTCGGCGCCGCCCTCTGGGTCGGCAGCTGCGTGGGCCTGGGCTACGGATTCGGCAACCTGCCCTTCTTCAAGGAAAACTTCTCGGCCATCGTGCTTTTCATCATTTTCCTGAGCATCACGCCGGGGATTTATGCCTGGGTGCAGCACAAGCTGCGCGAGCGCAAGGCGACGAATGCCTGAAAAAAAAAGCCGGCAAATGCCGGCTTTTTTTGGAGGTTATTAACCCCGCCCCCCTTTTGCAAAAATCAGTCGCCCCGGCGAAGGCCGGGGCGACAGTTGTTTATTTAGCTCAGGAAAGTGGCCAACTGACCCCCACCCTCTCCTCGCCTAGGCGAAGAGAGGGTGGGGGTGAGGGGATTCTAGAGGGGGCGGGGGTCGGTTCCCCTCACCCTGGCCCTCTCCCGGTGGGAGAGGGAAATGTGGATACAACTAGCGCCGCGGCAGGTCGAAGTGCGGGGTATCAATCCCCAGGCGGATCGTAGGAAACCGACAGCACGTAGAAAAGTCCACGCCCCGCAGGGCGCTCTACGCTGACCTCATCATCCACCGCTTTCTTCAGCAGGGCCCGCGCCATGGGCGCATCGATGCTGATCCAGCCACGCGCGGCATCGGTTTCATCCGGCCCGACTATGCGCAGGGCCAGCACCTCGCCGCTTTCCGCGTCTTCTATTTCCACCCAGGCCCCGAAAAAGATACGGGAAGGATCGCCTGGCAAGGCATCCACCACCTTCAGTGCTTCCAGGCGTTTGCTCAGGAAGCGCACGCGGCTGTCGATCTCGCGCAGCAGCTTTTTACCGTAGATGTATTCCGCATTTTCCGAACGGTCACCCATGGCGGCGGCTTCGGAAACCGCGCGCGTGACTTCGGGACGGCGTTTATGCCAGAGGAAATCCAGCTCCTCCTTCATGACCCGGTAGCCTTCCGGCGTGATCAGGGCGGTGCGGGGAGCCGAGGGAGGACGGTAGCGTGACATGCTGGCCACTCTAGCGTTTTACCGGGCGCTTTTGCAGCTTGCGCTGCAGGGTGCGGCGATGCATGCCCAGGGCGCGCGCGGTTTCGGAAATATTGCCGCCGTTTTCCGCCAGCACCTTCTGGATATGCTCCCACTCCAGGCGGTCCACGGACATGGGCGGGGTTTCCAGCACGGCCTGCGCCGCCACCGGCGGTGCCGCTTCGCCAAAAGCCGCGAGGATTTCATCGGCATCCGCGGGCTTGGCCAGGTAGTTCAGCGCGCCCTGCTTCACCGCCTCCACCGCGGTGGCGATGCTGGCATAACCGGTCAGCACCACCACCTTCAGGCCGGGCTGCAGCTGCAGCAGTTCAGGCAGCAGATGCAGCCCGGATTCGCTGCCCAGCTTGAGGTCCAGCACGCAGGAATCCGGCTGGTGCTGGCGCAGCAGGTCGCGCGCAGTTGCCGCATCGGCGGCCAGCAGGGACTGCACTCCACGTCGCGCAAAAGCACGTTGCAACACGCTGCGGAAAACCTCGTCGTCATCCACCACCAGCACGGCCTGCACGCTCATGACGGCTCCCGCTGCAGCACGCTCCAGGGCAGGCGCAGCTCGGTCAGCGTGCCATGCGGTTTGAGCGCCTTGAGATGGATCTGCCCGCCCATCTGGTTGATGGTGGCGTGGCTGAGGAAATAGCCCAGGCCCAGGCCGTCGTCACGGCTGCTGACAAAAGCCTGGCCGAGGCGGCCGGCAATCTCCGGGGCGATGCCGGGGCCGTCGTCTTCAATTTCAATGATGCAGAGTCCGTCCTGGTCGCGCGCTCGGATTGCCACCTGCTGGCGGGCGGCCTGCGCGGCATTGTCCAGCAGGTTGACCAGCACCTGTTGCAAGGTGGCCGGCGGCTGGATGCTGCCGACGGGAATATTGCTGTCCAGGCTGAACTGCCGCTGCGGATGCAGCACTTCCATGCGCTCCACCGCCGCCGCAATGAAACGCTGCAGCGGCAGGCGTGGTTGTTCCGCAGCCTGCGCACGCAGATCACCGAGGATGTCGCGGCAAAGCGCGAGTTGCCGGCGCAGCGTGGCCATGTCTTCGCGCAGGGG
>DASUXS010000063.1:0-4962 GCA_036377855.1 Moraxellaceae bacterium | reverse complement strand
CAGGGCATAGCGTTCCCATTCTCGGCCATGGCGCTCGTAATAGGTTTCCATGGCCGAGAAGGAGGAGGCCAGCGCGGAGCCATCGCCCCAGGGGCGCAGGCGCATGTCGACACGGAAGACAAAACCGTCGGCCGTGACCTCATCGAGATAGCGGATGATTTTCTGGCCCAGGCGTATGAAGAATTCCTGGTTGGAGATCACCGTGGGACCGGCGGTTTCACCGGCTTCGGGAAACGTGAAGATGAGGTCGATGTCGGAGGAGAGATTGAGTTCCTGCGCCCCCAGCTTGCCCATGCCGATGACGCAGAGCGGCTGCGCCAGTCCGTCTTCCTCACCCACCGGTTCGCCATGCAGGGCGACCAGACTCTTGCGGGCATACTGCAGGGCTGCGCCTATGGCGGCGTCGGCAAAATCGGAAAGCTCCCGGGTCAGCTCCTGCACCGGGCAGAGATCATTGGCGTCACGGAACAGCCAACGCAGCATCTCGCGGCGCCGGTATTGGCGCAGGGCGACCATGAAATCCGCCTCGTCCACCGGCTGCAGGGCAGCACAGGCCTGCACATACTCCTCAGGCCGGCGTGTCCGCTCCAGCTCCCCCGACAGCAGCAGTTCAGCCGCCTGCGCAGGATGCTGGGCCATGACGGTGGCCGCGTACTCGCTGGCCAGCAACAGGCGGCGCAGGGGCGCCGTCGGCGGCAGCTCCTTCAGGCCATGCTGTTGCAGCAGCGCCAGCACTTCCTGCAGGCGTGCGTCCATATCCGTTGCCGAGACCATGGCCGGCCCCCTTAATAGGCGTTGATGATGATCAGCAGCTTAACCACCAGGGTCTCCGGCAGCGATTGCCGCCGGATGCGCCAGTCGGCGGCGAGGCGCAGGCGCGCCGGCAGACCGCGCTTTCCCGCCACGAAGCGGGCCAGCATGTCGCGCTGGAAAGCATCCAGGCGCTCGGGATAGAGGCGCAGCAGCTCCTGCGCCTGGGCGGCCATCGGCCAGGCCCGGCCCGAGGTATAGCGCACCCAGTTCTTGTGCAGCTTGCGCCAGAGACTGAAGCCGCCCCCCACGGCATTGGCACCGTGCTGGCGATAGCGCACCCGCGGTACGGGATCATAGAGGGCACGGCCAAAGGCTGCCGCCAGCAGATACAGCCACCAGTCATGCATGGCCACCTTTTCGGGCGGCCGCTTCCCGACCAGGTCACGCAGGGCGGCATCACCCACCATGGTGCAACCCTGGGCAATGTTTTCCACCAGCGCATTGGCAAACGAAGGCGCAACCGGGCGCGACGAAATGCCCAGGGACTGCAGGGACTCATCGACATACTCGACAGCCGAGCAATACAGGCGCACCGGTACGGCCACTGCCTCCAGGGCATTGACCGCCACTGCCAGGCGATCGGCAGGCCACACGTCATCCTGGTCACAGAGCGCGAAATAGTCAGCGTCAGAAGGCAGTGCAAGCAGCGCCAGAAAATTCCGGGCCGCCCCCTCGCCCCGGGCCGCGGCGGGCAGGACCTCCACCTGATCCGGATACCGGCTGGCATATTCCTGCAGCAGGGCGGGCGTGGCATCGGAAGAGCCGTCGTCGCGTATGCGCAGGCGTATGCTCACGCCCTGCTGCGCCAGCACCGAATCAATCTGCTCACGCAGGTGCCTGGCACCGTTATAGGTGGCCAGCAGTACATCAACGCGTTTCATGCCGGCTCCGCCGGCATGTCCAGCGCAAAAATCCTGCGCATCGCCTCAACCGAGAAGTTCTCCTCGATGTAACGGGAGGCCGCCTCGGACCGGGCCTGCCAGGCATGATCATCCGCCAGCAATTCCAGCACCTGGGCGGCAAAGGCATCGGCCGTATCGGCCGCCGGCATGGTGTGTTCCAGTCCGGCCAGCCCCTGCAGGCCTACCGCCGTGGTCACCACCGGCACCCCTTCATGCATGGCCTCCAGCACCTTGCCCTTCACGCCGGCACCAAAGCGCAGCGGCACGATGGCCACGCGCGCTTGCTGGTAGCAGCGGCGCAGCTCCGCCTCACTGACATGGCCGGCCACGGTGACAGCCTCCGAGGCCAGGGCCAGGATTGCGGGCGTGGCCTGGGAGCCGACGATGGTGACCCGCACCTCCGGCCGCGTGGCGTGGATGCGCGGCAGTATTTCCTGCACGAACCACTGCACCGCATCCGCATTGGGGGCATGACGGAAGCCACCGACAAAAAGCAGGTCACGGCGGCCGGCCAGCGGCGTGTGCGCCGGAGCCGCCTTGGTCTCGTAGAAAAACAGCGGGACGGTGCGCGCCACCACGTCGGGCATCGCCGCCTGCACGGTCGCGGTCTCCGACGCCGAGGGGTAATACACCACGTCGGCCTCGCGCCACAGCCGCTGCTCCAGCCGCTTCATCACCGCAGCAGCCGTCGCCAGCAGGCGGTCCTGCCTGAGCCCGGCCTCCGCCTCCATGCGCAGGTAATGGATGTCGTGCCCGTAATAGAGCCGCTTGGCGCGGGAATGCCGCCGCAGCGGCGCCATGTAATCCTTGCTGGATAAGGGGCGGCTGAGCAGCACATAGTCCAGGTAGCCGCCGTGTGCCTTTATCCACGCCGGGAAACGCCCGGCATACTCCTCACCGTAGAACAGCTCCACGCCGGCCTGCTCAAGCGGCCCGGCATAGGCCGCATCGGGCCAGTCGCGGTGCGACCAGAACTTCACGTTCATGCCCATCTGCAGGAACAGCTGGATGAAGCACTGCATGACACGCGAGCCGGCATCCTGGTCCGGCTGGGGCAGGTCATGGTCGATGATGAGGATGGTCTTGCGGGCAGCGCTGCGATCACGCGCGAGGAAAAGGTCCTGGTCCTTGGGAAAATGGGAGGCCTGCAGGACCGCCTGCCACTTTTCCCGGAATTTCTGCTGATTCACCACCTGATAGGCCTTGATGCCGGAGCCCACATCCTTGCCGTGCGAAACCCCCTCGTAGTGGATCACGCGGGAGGCGGGCTGGTAGAGCACCTTGCGCCCCGCCGCACGGATCTGGAAAGCCAGGTCGGTGTCTTCGTAGTAGGCCGGCACATAGCGCTCGTCAAACGCACCCAGTTCGCGGAACAGGGCGGCGGGGACCAGGATGGCGGCACCCGACACATAGTCGACTTCCTTGACGTAGCCGTAGCACAGGCGGCGCGGATCATCGAACTTGCCCAGGTTCATGCCCGACGCATCACGCCAGATGACGCCCCCTGCCTCCTGCAGGCTGCCGTCGGGATAGACCAGCCGGGAACCGGCCAATCCGCAGTCGGGATGGGTCGCGAAAAGATCCAGCAGGCTGTCCAGCCATCCCGGTGTCACTTCGGTGTCGTTGTTCAGGAAGAACAGGTAATCACCATGCGCCTGCGCCGCCGCGTTGTTGCAGGAGCGCAGAAAACCCAGGTTCACCGGATTCACGATGAAGCGCAGGCCCGCCACTTGCGCCAGGCGCAGGATGTCCTGATCCCCGGAAGCGTCTTCCGCGACGATGATCTCAACCGGCGCCCGGGGCATGTTCGCGGCGATAGAGCGCAGGCACATCAGGGTATGGTCGAGACGGCCATACGCGGGAATGATGACGGAGACGACAGGGTTTTCGACAACCGGAAAAGACAGCTCTCCCAGTACCCGGGCATAGTCCGCCGCCGCCACCGGCCCCAGCACGCCCGCCTGCAGCGGCATGCCGTAGGTATGCCGCTTCCAGGACTCGTAGTTGGGAATGCCGTTGAACAGGCCGGAGCCTCCCAGCAGGGAATACATCGCATTGAGCATGAAGTACTTCACGCGATGCGGCAGCGGCAGGATCTTGTAGATCCGCCTTCCGTTCTGGCTGATAAATGCCTTGAGACCACTCACAGGAAATCCTCAACAAAAGCCAATCCACTTGCCCGAACCTGCTTCATGCCGCCGCCATCCATCACATCTTCGCCGGCAGATAGGCGGGCAACACGATCCAGGGATTGAACCAGCGTGACATATACGACCACCGCCCGCGACGGCACAGTTCGCGGGCCACATAGCAGATCTTCCGCGCCACCAGCTTGCGCAGCCGGGGATTGGTCCAGACATGGGCCAACTCGCGACGCAGGATGAAATCCTGCCCTTCAAGCAGCTTCACCGACGCCACCTTGATCGTGTTCGAGTCATGCCAGCGGTAAGTCGCCACGACGGCCGGCACATACACACCGCGATAGCGGCGGGCCAGGCGCAGCCAGAGATCCCAGTCCTCAATGGCAATGCCGGGCGTGAAGCAGCCGACTGCCTCCAGGGCCTCCTTGCGCCACATCATGGCCATGCCCGGCAGAAAGTTCTCGCGCAGCAACACCTCATAATCAAATGAGTTTTCGCCCAGCCTGACGTCATCACGGTCACGCAAATGCAAGGCGATGAAGCTGGTGAATGCCGACGGGCCGGCTGCTATCGCCCCCGTGGCATCAATGGCAACCGGAATGCCGCGGTCATCCATGAAATCCGCATCACCATATGACAGGACGGCAGCCTCGCCCGCCGCCTGCAGGGCAGCCAGCAGCACGGACACCTTCTCCGGCTTCATGGCATCGTCAGAGGAGATCGAGGAAATGAAATCGCCCCGGCACCAGTCGATGCCGCGATTCATGGTGATCGCCACCCCTTCATTGGCCTTGCTGATGTATTCAAAGCGACGGAAACGGCGCTCGCACTCGGGAGCCAGCGCGCGGATGACCGCGTCGGTTCCGTCCCTGGAGCCGTCATTCAGGATGACGAGCTCGATATTTTCGTAGTCCTGCGCAATCACGCTGCGGATGCTCTGCTCCACATAGCGCTCATGGTTGTAGGCAGGCATGATGACCGAAACCAGTGGCGACATCAGATATGTCCTTTGTGGCGAAGAAAGCCGGTCAGGACCAGCGCATAGACAAGATTGACCACCAGCGCCGCATACTGCGCCCCGACCACGCCCTGAGTCTGCATGAACC
>DASUXS010000062.1:0-3636 GCA_036377855.1 Moraxellaceae bacterium | reverse complement strand
TGCTCACGGAAATGGAGACGCTGCCGGCCTGGGCAGACTTTGACCTCATGGCCAAGGGTGGCGCCATGGGCTTCCGGCAATTCCCCCAGCTGTCCCTGGCCCTGATGCACGGTGGCCTGCTCATGACCTTTGCCGCGCCGGAGTCGGCCCGCATCCTGGCCGGCACCAACCGGCTGGAGCAGAACGTGGTGCGCCGGCTGTTCGAGTCGTCCACGCTATTTTTCGGTGTGCTGGATACCGAAGCCCTGAGGCCGGGCGGGGTGGCCTGGGAGACCTGCCTCAAGGTGCGCCTCATGCACAGCATGGTGCGTATGCGCCTGCTGGCGGCTGGCGAGTGGGATGAAGCGCAGGACGGCAAGCCCATCAACCTGCTGCATATCGCCGCCGGCCCGCTGTTCTTCGGCAGCATGGTGCTGGACAGCCTGCGCAAGCTCGGTGCCCGCGTCACGGCAGAAGAAGCCCTGGGCTACAAGCTGCTGTGGCGCTATGTGACCTGGCTGTTGGGCGTGCCGCAGGAGCTGCTGGGGCATAGCGATGCCGAACAGGAGGCCATCAATGCCCGGATCCTGCCGCTGGCTTTCGGGCCTGATGCCAACTCGCTGCGCCTGACCGAGGCCCTGATGCGCGGTCTTGGTCATATGCCGCCGCTGCAGCACCTGCCCCGCGGTTTCCACGAAGCCTTGTCGCGCCGCCTGCTGGGGCCGGCGCTGGCCGATGGCCTGCGCTTGGCGGACGACGCGCTGATGCAGGCCATGGTGAGTTCCATGGTGCTGGGCCTGCGCGGCTACGGCCTGATGCTGCGCCTGCCGGGCATGGCACCGCGGGCGGCCGGTTTCGGCAAACGCTATATGGAGGATTTCCTGGAGCGCGGCCTGGGCGGCGTGGCGGCGGATTTCCAGGAGCATCCGCGCTGACGGCTCAAGGAAGGAGGGAAAGTGCTGTGTATAATCGGCGCCAGCTTACGCAGGAACCTGCCATGACCGATTACCTCATCGCCCCCTCTATTCTCTCCGCCGACTTCGCCCGCCTGGGCGAGGACGTGGACAAGGTGCTGGCCGCCGGCGCCGACATCGTGCACTTCGATGTGATGGACAATCACTACGTACCCAACCTCACCATAGGTCCCATGGTGTGCAAGGCGTTGCGCAAATACGGCGTCACCGCGCCCATAGACGTGCACCTGATGGTAAAGCCGGTGGACCGCATCATCGGTGACTTCATCGAGGCTGGCGCCAGCTACATCACTTTCCATCCGGAAGCTTCCGAGCATATCGACCGCTCGCTGGCGCTGATCAGGTCCGCTGGCTGCAAGGCCGGCCTGGTCTTCAATCCCGCCACGCCCCTGCACCATATCGACCATGTCATGGACAAGCTGGACATGGTGCTGCTGATGAGCGTGAACCCCGGCTTCGGCGGCCAGTCCTTCATTCCGCACACGCTGCACAAGCTGCGCGAGGCGCGCGCCAAGATCGATGCCTCCGGCCTGCCCATACGCCTGGAAATCGACGGCGGCGTGGGCGTGAAGAACATCCGTGAAATCGCCGCTGCCGGAGCCGACACCTTTGTCGCCGGCTCCGCCATTTTCAATGCGCCGGATTATGCCGAGGTCATACGCCAGATGCGCGCCGAGCTGGCGCAGGTGGCGCGCTGATGGCGTTGTTTGCCACGCTGGGCGCCAGCCCGAAACTGGTGATGTTCGATCTCGACGGCACCCTGGTGGACTCCGTCGCTGACATCTCCCTGTCCCTGAACCGCGCCCTGGCCGATATCGGCCTGCCGGCGGTGACCGAGGTCCAGGTGCGGACCTGGGTGGGGCGGGGCGCATCGCGCCTGGTCTACTGCGTGCTGGAGCACCAGCATCGCGCCCCGGCCCTGCATGACGAGCTGCTGGCGCGTTTCATGGCGCGCTACCAGGAGTCGGTCTGTGAGGTGAGCACGGTCTATCCCGGCGGACGCGAGCTGCTGCTGGCCTGCAAGGCGGCGGGCCTGGCCCTGGCCTGCGTCACCAACAAGCCCTATGCCCCGGCCCGCGCCCTGCTGGAGGCCCTGGACATCCTGCAGCCTTTCGACCTGCTTTTGGGGGGAGACTCCCTGCCGCACAAGAAGCCGCATCCCTTGCCCCTGCAGCACTGCCTGCAGCATTTCGGCCTGCGTCCCGAACAGGCCCTGATGGTGGGCGACTCCCGCAATGACGTAGAGGCGGCCCGGGCGGCCGGCGTGAAGGTGGTGGCCCTGCCCTGGGGCTATAACCATGGCGAGCCCATAGAGGCGGCCCGGCCGGACTGGCTGGTTGATTCACTTACCGAGCTGCTTTAACCTGCGGATTCGGTTTTTTCCCCTATTCCACTCGTACTACGGGCCTGCTCCCCGGGACTTTCAACGTGACGGTACTAGCTCAGGACAAGCGTTGGCGCGGCTGGCGATGGTGAGTGCACCACCCCAGACCGTTTTCCCATGCCCGTTTTTTGAGTAAAGCCATCATGTCTCCCGAGCAAATCGCTGTCCTGGCATCCCAGGGCTATAACCGCGTGCCGGTGGCGCGCGTCGTCCTCGCCGATCTCGACACCCCGCTGTCCGTCTACCTCAAGCTGGCCGACCAGGCTTTCAGCTATCTCTTCGAATCCGTGCAGGGCGGTGAACGCTGGGGCCGTTACTCCATCATCGGCCTGCCGGCGCGCACCGTGCTCACCGTGCGCGGCCATGCCGTGGTGCTGACGCGTGACGGCAAGGAGACAGAGCGCCACGAAGCGGCTGATCCGCTGGCCTTTGTCGAAGAATTCCAACGCCGTTTCCGTGTCGCCTCGCATCCGGAGCTGCCCAAGTTCACCGGCGGCCTGGTCGGCTTTTTCGGCTATGACTGCGTGCGCTATGTGGAAAAGAAACTCGCGGCCTGCGTAAAGCCGGATCCCATCGGCGCACCGGATATCCAGCTCATGGTGTCTGAGGATGTGGTGGTTTTTGACAACCTCAAGGGCGAGCTCTTCCTCATCACCCATGTGGATCCCGCCGAAGCCGGGGCGCTGGAGCAGGCCGAGGCGCGCCTGGATGCGCTGGTGCGCCGCCTGCGCGAATCGCTGGATACCTCGGCCATGCATGCCAGCGTGAAGGCCTCGGTGAAAGAGTCGGACTTCACGTCCAGCTATGGCCAGGATGCGTTCAAGCGCGGTGTCGACCACATCAAGGAATACGTGCTGGCCGGCGACATCATGCAGGTGGTGCCCTCGCAGCGCATGAGTGCGCCGTTTACCGCTTCACCCATGCTGCTCTACCGCGCCCTGCGCCATCTCAATCCCTCACCGTATATGTATTACATGCGCACCGATGAACTCACCATAGTGGGTTCCTCGCCGGAAATCCTGGCGCGCATGGAAGACGGCCTGGTGACGGTGCGGCCCATTGCCGGTACGCGCAAACGCGGTGCCACGCCGGAAGCTGACGCGGCGCTGGAAGCGGAGCTGCTGGCCGATCCCAAGGAAGTTGCCGAGCACCTCATGCTCATCGACCTGGGGCGCAACGATGTCGGCCGTGTCGCCGAAACCGGCCAGGTGCGGGTGACGGAAAAAATGGCGGTGGAGCGTTATTCGCATGTGATGCATATCGTCTCCAATGTCGAAGGCCGCCTGCTGCCGCAGGTGT
>DASUXS010000061.1:0-4743 GCA_036377855.1 Moraxellaceae bacterium | reverse complement strand
GACCAGTCGTGCACACGCAGGATGGCGTGCGGACCCGCAGCCCCGCCTTTGAAATGCAGGGAGGCGTGATCGGGCGTGATCAGCTCCACGGAACCGGCGTGGAGGTTTTGCAGCAGGCCTAGGAAGGCGCGGGCTAGGGCGGGGACGTTGTGCTGGCTTCCCGTCGTGGCGAGCGTGCTCATCGCGAAATCTCCTGGGCAGGGGGCTGGGGTTTGCGGTGGAAGGGAATGCCCCGTAGCCAGAGCTTCAGGGCCTGCCAGTGGATGCGCAGCACCACCAGCAGCGTGGACCAGCCCAGGGACAGGAACAGGCGCAGCAGGGCGTAGTCCGTCATGTCACAGGCCTGGCCGGTGAGGGCGGTCTTGAGCACCAGGCGTTCGTCCTGCAGGTAATTGATGGTCACCGTGCGCTGCTCAGGCGCCAGCAGGAAACGGAAGCGGTATTCGCCGGCCACCGGAAAAAACGGCGAGACATGGAAGACCTTGCGCGAATGGAGTTCGACGTGGGGATCGATGATGCCGCCATCGTGGGTCTGCAGCAGGTAGCAGTGGCGTTCGCCAAAGGTGTTGTTGACTTCGCAAAGCACGGCACGCAGGGCGCCGGCACGATCATGGCAGAGCCAGAAGCTCACGGGATTGAAGACAAAGCCCAGCATGCGCGGCAGCGTCATCAGCCACACGGCGCCGTCCGCCTGCGTCACGCCTTCGCGTTGCAGCACTTGCCTTATCCAGTTTTCGGCATCCTGGCCGTCACCCTGGTCGGCCTGGTGCAGGCTGAAAAGATTGAATCGGTCCAGGCTGAAGAGACGGCTGCGCAGCGCCTGTCTTTCCTGCAGCGGAAAGCAGATGAAAAAAGCGGGATAGCTGAAGTAGTGCGGTCGCGGTGCCAGTCGCGCATGGCTGACCTGGCCGCGGTAAAGCCAGGTTTTAGCCATTTCCTGCCTCCCGGTCTTTTGCGCCTTCCATTTCCCAGGGAACGGATGCGCCCAGGAGGCGTGCCACTTTCATGCCAGCTTTCAGGCCGTCTTCGTGGAAACCGTAACCGGCCCAGGCGCCGCAGAAATACACGCGGTCCAGCCCCTGTATCAGCGGCAGCTCTTTTTGTGCGCGATAGGCATCCGCATCCAGCAAGGGATGCGCGTATTCAAAACGGCCCAGCACCTGGTCCGGTGCCGGCGGCTGGGGCGGATTGAGCGTGACGAATACCGGCGTCTTGAAGGGCAGGGCTTGCAGGCGGTTGAGCCAGTAGGTCACGGCCACCGGCTGGTTTTTGCGGGCGCTGTCACCCCAGCTGTAGTAGTTCCAGGCCGACCAGGTGCGGCGGCGCAGCGGCATATGCGTGGTGTCGGTATGCAGCCAGGCGGTGTTGGGTTGGTAGCGGATACGGGACAGCACGGAGCGCTCCAGGTCCTGGGCATCGCCGAGCAGGGCCAGGGCCTGGTCGGTGTGGCAGGCGAGGATGACGCGGTCGAAAAGCCTGGCGCCTTCCCGGGTATGCACATTGACGCCGTCGTCGGTGCGTTCAATGTCCAGCACCGGCGTGGACAAATGCACTTCCTGCAGGCGCGAGAGCATGGCCTGCACATATTCCCGCGAGCCGCGCACGATGGTTTTCCATTGCGGCCGGCCAAAGACCTGCAGCAGGCCGTGGTTCAGGCAGAACTGCAGGAAAGTTTCCGCGGGAAAGACTTCCATGCCTTCGAGGGGGCTGGACCAGATGGCGGCGCCCATGGGGTAGAGATACCACTGGCGGAATTCCTGGCCGAAACGCTGCTGGTCCAGCAACTCTGCCAGCGTCATCGTATGGGCCTGGGCCAGGCGCAGTAGGGCAGGGGCCTCCCGGTTGAAGCGCAGGATGTCGCGCAGCATGCGCCAGAAGGCGGGACGCAGCAGGTTGCGCGGCTGCGCGAACAAGGTGGCCAGGTTGCTGCCGGCCCACTCCAGGTTGTGTGCCGGCAGGCTGACGGAGAAGGTCATCTCGGTGGGATGGCTGTAGACGCCCAGGCGGGGCAGCAGGCGGACCAGGTTGGGATAGGTCTTGTCGTTATGCACCAGGAAGCCGGTGTCCACCGGCCAGCTCAGGCCATCCAGCCGCACATCCACGGTATTGCTGTGGCCCCCGGCATAATCGTTGGCTTCATACAGGGTGATGTGGTGGCGCTCGGCCAGCAGCCAGGCTGCACTGAGCCCGGCGATCCCTGAACCAACTACCGCGATACGCAGGGGGGCGTTACGCATGGGCTTCCTTTTCCTGTCCGCAAATTCGGGGTTTGTCTGTGCAGTACGCCGTTCCGCCTGCGCCGGATGCAGCCCGCATCCCGATGTCCTGCATCTTTTGTAGCAGAGGCTTATGGTTTTCGCGGGCTTGGCTCAGCGGTTAGGAACTTCCGTCCGTCTTTGTAGAGCGGAACGGACGTCAAGATAGAGGGTCTTGAACCTTATTTGTATTAGACAAACAGCCGATTTGTCCTATTCAGGGAGCAGGCGGCCTTAGGCCGGTGCCTCTGGTAGACTACTGATTTGATGGCGTTTTCCGGCAATGTCCTGCAGTGCAGGCGGCCGTGCTGTGAAGATCGGCTGCCTTTTTCCGGGAGTAACCGTGGCACAACTGCATCCTGCCCAGGCGGCTGCCCTGGCGCTGCTTCCCCAGGACCGGCCCGTGGCCCTGCTGACCCGGCATTCGATACGAGAATCCTCGCCCAATGGCGTGGCGACCTATGACCTGCCGCTGACTCCCGAGGGCGTGACCCTGGCGGAAAGCTGGGGCGGCCAGCTCCTGCGGCCCCTGCACAGCTTCCACTCCAGCCCGGTGGGCCGCTGCGTGGATACGGCCACGGCCATGGCGCGCGGTGCCGGCCTGCCGGACATGATGGTCAGCCAGACCACCACGCTGGTAGAGCCGGGCTGCTATGTGCACAGCATCGGCCGCGTCGGGCCGCTGTTCCTGCAGCTGGGCGCGCTGGCCTTTGCCAACCGCCACCTGCGCGAACACTTGGACGGCATCCTGTCGCCGGAAGCGGGTGGTGCCAAGCTGCTGCAACATCTGCGCGCGCAGCAGGGGCCGGCCGGTTCGCTCAGCGTGCATGTCACGCATGACACCATACTGGCCGCCTTCATCTACCATCTGATCGGACGCGAGCATCTGCAGGAAGAAGACTGGCCCTGGATGATGGAAGGGGCCTGGATCTGGTTCGAGGACCACGACACCGTGCGCTGGGTCTGGCGCGGTGAAATGGGACACCGCAATATCAGCGCCTACCAGAAACACCTGTAGGCGCCACACCGTTTCAATTCCGTTTCAATCCGAGTTTTCATCCATGACTTCAGCGTTGAGCATCGTTGATCTCACCAAAACCTACCGCAATGGCGTAGCGGCCCTGAAGGGCATCAGCCTGGAGGTGGAAGAGGGGGATTTCTATGCGCTGCTGGGCCCCAATGGCGCCGGCAAATCCACCACCATCAGCATCGTCAGCTCGCTGGTGAAAAAGACCTCGGGCCAGGTGCATATCTTCGGCTACGACCTCGACAAAGAACTGTCGCTGGCCAAGCAGCAGATAGGGGTGGTGCCGCAGGAATTCAATTTCGGCCAGTTCGAAAAAGTCATAGACATCCTGGCCACGCAGGCCGGCTATTACGGCATCGAGCGCCGCCTGGCCTATGAACGCGCCGAGAAATACCTGGAAAAGCTGGGGCTGTGGGAAAAGCGCAACCAGCAGGCGCGCTCGCTGTCGGGCGGCATGAAGCGTCGCCTCATGATTGCCCGTGCCCTGGTGCATGAGCCGCGCCTGCTCATCCTGGACGAGCCCACCGCCGGTGTGGACATAGAGCTTCGCCGCTCCATGTGGGAGTTCCTCACCGAACTCAACCGCAGTGGCACCAGCATCATCCTCACTACGCATTACCTGGAAGAGGCGGAAACGCTGTGCCGCGACATCGCCATCATCGACCACGGCACCATTGTCGAAAACACCGACATGAAGACCCTGCTGGCCAAGCTGCACGTCGAGACCTTCATCCTGGATCTGCGTGAGCCGCTGGTGGCGGCACCGGTGTTGCCGGGCTATCCGCTGCGCCAGGTGAATGCCACCACCCTGGAAGTGGATGTTGAAAAGTCGCAGTCCCTGAATGAAGTCTTTGTCGCCCTGCAGGCGGCCGGCATCAGCGTGCTCAGCATGCGCAACAAGGCCAACCGCCTGGAGGAGCTGTTTGTCTCCCTGGTGGAGAAAAACCTGAAGAACGGCAAGGCCGCGGCGGGAGCGAACTGAGATGACACGCCAGCAGAAAATGGTGGCCCTGCAGACCATAGTCACCAAGGAAATCCGCCGCTTCATGCGTATCTGGGTGCAGACCCTGCTGCCCCCGGCCATCACCATGAGCCTCTATTTCGTGATCTTCGGCAATCTCGTGGGCAGCCGTATCGGCCAGATGGGCGGCTTCCACTACATGCAGTACATCGTGCCCGGCCTCATCATGATGAGCGTGATCACCAATTCCTATGCGAATGTGTTGTCCAGCTTCTACAGCGCGAAATTCCAGCGCAGCATCGAGGAGATGCTGGTCTCGCCGGTGCCCAACAGCATCATACTCACCGGCTTCGTGCTGGGCGGGGTGGCGCGCGGAATCGCGGTGGGTGCCATCGTCACGCTGCTGTCGCTGTTCTTCACGCATCTCAGTGTGCACCACGTTCTGATCATCACTTATACGGTGATCATGACCGCGGTGCTGTTCTCGCTGGGCGGCTTCA
>DASUXS010000060.1:0-3764 GCA_036377855.1 Moraxellaceae bacterium | reverse complement strand
CCTTGAGGATGCGGGTGAAATCGCTGAGCTTGAGGGACAGCGCCATGCCGAACAGCACCAGGGCCAGCACGGTGTCCAGGAAAATGACCCCGTTGGTGTTGAAGGCAATGCGTACTTCATTCAGATCCATGTCGTCCTCTTGTTCTTCTTATGACTGCAGCTGCAATTCAGCCAGGTGCTGGCGCACCCGACCGCGATAAGCGTCCTTGTTCACGTAATACGCCATGCGGTCCAGCTTGAGGTAGGCATAGCCCCCGTCCAGCGACTCGTTGAGCAGGCGCGCCTTGTTGCGCTGCAATGCCAGCGCAGGCGCCTTCTTTTCCTGCAGGCCCTTGATATAGAGCGCCACCATTTCGGCCTGCTCGTCACGACCCTGCCAGCCCAGGCCGGTGGCCTCCACCATGCCCATGACAAAGAGGTTGTCATGGCGCGGATGGAAGACATTCAGGTAAAGGCTGGGTGCCGCGCCCTGCCAGTTGAGCTGGGCCTTGTCGATGAAGGGATAGTGCAGTTTGTAGCCGGTGGCCATCAGCACCATGTCGTAATCCGCCTGCTTGCCATTGCGGAAATACACGGTCCTGCCCTCGGCTTTTTCAATATCGCCCTGGGCATGGATGTCGCCGTGGCCGAGGTGGTAGAGCACCAGGGAATTCACCACCGGATGCGATTCATAGAGCTTGTAATCGGGGTCCGGCAGGCCGTAATCGCTGGGTTTTCCCATGAAAATACGGATCATGATGCCGTCCAGGAACTGCTTCAGGCGGCGCGGCAGCTTGAGGCCGCCCAGGGTGTCGGCGGGCTTGCCCAGGATGAATTTGGGCACGAAGTAGTAGCCACGGCGCACGCTGATATCCACGGAACTGGCATGGTGCACGGCATCCACGGCGATGTCGCAGGCGCTGTTGCCGCAGCCCACGACCAGCACGCGCTTGCCCTGGAATTGCGCGGGCGATTTGTACTGCGAGGAGTGGATGAGCTCACCCTCATAGCCCGGCAGCGCCGGCATAAGGGGATGGTGCAGGGTACCGTTGGCGATGAGCACGCCGGCCACATCGCGCCGGGAATGCACACCGTTCTTTTCCGTCACGATAGACCAATGATCCTGCACCGGCTCCACCCACACCACCTTTGTCGAGAATTCATAATTCTCGTAGAGGCCGAAATGGCTTGCATAGTCGTGGAAATACTGACGCAGCTCGCGGTGGTGGGGATAGGTGGCCACGTCCTCGCGCATGGGGAATTCCGCGAACTCCGTGGTGTGCTTGGAGGAAATCAGGTGCGCGGTTTCATACACCGTGGAATGCGGATTGCTGATGTCCCACAGCCCGCCGACATCGCTGTGCTGCTCGATGCCGATGAAGGGGATGCCATGCTTTTTCAGCTGGCGTGCCGTGCACAGGCCCATGGGGCCGGCGCCGATGACTGCATAGGGAAGTTTCATGGCTCTCCGCGAACGCAAACGGCCTGTTCAGGCTCTTGTGGCGGTCACTATACTCAGGCGGTCCCGCAGCCTCCCGAGCCAGGCGGGACAGCCTTACGGTCAAAACAGGACATCCCGTGCCGCCGCTTTCCCCCAGTGTCTCCCTGCATTTCCTCAAAGCCATGCTGGCGGCCTGTCCGCGTCTGGGCATCACCCTGCCCGCCACGGCCACCGCCTGGCTGCAGCAGCACCCGGACGCCACGCGCGTGCCGCTGGATGTGCAGGACCGGATCTGGGAGGAATTCTGCCTGGCCAGTGGTGATCCCCTGGTGGGACTGCGCCTGGGGCTGGACACCCAGCCCGGCAACCTCGACATCGTCGGCCTGCTGCTGATGAGCTGCGACGACCTGGCCGAAGCCCTGGACATGCTGGTGGACTACCAGCAGATCATCGGCGAAGGCGGTGAATTTTTCCTGGAACGCGGTCCGCAAAACTGGCAGCTGCGCTATGAGTCGCATTTCCCCTGCCGCGCCCGCGAACGTACCGAAGCCGTGTTTGCCACGCTGCTGCATCTGGGCCGCTGGATCAGCGGCAATGCCTTTGCGCCCACCGTGCTGCAGTTCCAGCATCGCAATGCCACCGACACCCGCCACTACGAAAATCTGCTGGGCTGCCGCCTGGATTTCGAAGCGCGTGACAACGCCCTGGTGTTTCCCGCGGCCCAGGCCAGCCTGCCCCTGATTCAGAGCAATGCCGCCGCCACCCGCCACCTGCGCCTGCTGGCGGACCAGATGCTGGCCGGCCTGGACAGCCAGACCCTGACACGCAAGGTGCAATTGCTGCTGCAGGAACAGCCGGCCGCCACCAAGGATGGAATCGCCGAGCAGCTGCATATGAGCGGCCGCCACCTCAACCGCCTGCTGGCGGAAGACGGCAGCTCTTTCAAACTGCTGCAGGATGCGGTGCGGCGCCACCTGGCGGAAGCGGAATTGCAGCAGCCCGAACGTCGCATCAGCGAGATCGCGCTGCGCCTGGGATTTTCGGATGAGAGTGCGTTTGCCAAAGCCTTCCGGCGCTGGACCGGAAAATCCCCCACGCAGTTCCGTGACGAACTGAACTAGTCCCCTGCCCTGAAGCGACCCGCCTCAGCGCTGGATCAGCTTCTCCACCTTCTGCTGGTCTTTCTGCATGCGCTCGCGGCGCTGCTTGATTTCGCGACGGCGTTCGCGCTCCAGCTCCTGTGGCGTCTTGGGGGCTTCGACCTTGGCGGCCTGCGGATTCAGCAGTTTCTGCATGGTCTTTTCATTGCGTTCCATACGTGCAAGACGCTGCTCGCGTTCAACGCGGCGCTTCACCATTTCCTTGTGCGCGGCCATGCGCTCTGCCGCGCTAAGTGCCGGTGCGGCAGCAACGGGAGCGGCCTTGGCCAGCGGTTTCGCAGCGGCTTTTACCGGGGTTTTCACGGCGGCCGGCGCCTTCACCGGGGCCACCGCCTTTGCCACCGGCGCGGTCTTGCGACCCTTGGCCGTACGCTTGGCCGGCGCCGGCGCCGTCACCACCGGTGCCGCATCCGCCTGCCCTTCACCTTCTATCACCGTAGTCAGCGGAGCCGCTGACCACGACGGCAACACGGCGGTTTCTTCCGTGCTTTCCACCACCGCGGCCGGTGCCGCCAGCGCATCGATGTCAGCCGCCGTTTCAGTTTCTGGCGTTACGCTGCCGGTATCACGCGTGGACGACGTGGGCAGGCCGCTGCCGGCACCGAACACACCGCGGGCGTCATTCCAGATCTGGCGTATGCTGTCCTGGTCCACCTTCAGGCGCATCTTCAGGTAGACACCCTTGGCCGAGTAATCGGCATCGCTGAAATCGGTGTCGCGGAAGCCGGTGAAATTGAAGCCCACGCTGAACCAGGCATTGGGAATCGGCGTCATGCCGACGGACACGCCCATGGAATAATCCATCACGCCCGGTTCCCAGGAATGCAGCACGCTGCCGCGCAGGCCCACGTCCCAGCGCTCGCTGAGGTCATGCCGCCATTCCGCGCCCATGAGATCGGTGAAGCCATCGACACGCGTGTCGTCGATGGTGGCGAAGACATATTTCGCACCATATTGCAGGCTGAGCTGGTCACGTTCCCAACGGCGGCTGCTGTTGAGGTTGTTGACCAGGCGGTGGCCGGTGACTTCGCCGCCGGCCACGCTGTCCTGGCGGTCCATGCCGTAATCCAGCTGCTCCAGTATCAGCCAGCGCAGGCGGTCCGGACGCCAGGCCAGGGAACCGCGCAGCAGCACGCGATCGCTGGCGCTGCCGGAGGATTCATCCGCGAAAGTGGCGGTGAGGC